>NZ_JAPDCM010000010.1:0-210126 GCF_027706125.1 Aeromonas sp. Y318-1 | reverse complement strand
GGGAGTGGCATTCTACTCAACCGCCTTCTCGAGTCAAGCCTTATTTTCAAAGGCTTTTCGAGGTTACCGACCCGGTTTTTTGCGTTGCCGCTTGCCGTGTCGATGGAGGCGCATTATAGGGAGCTGAAACTTTCTGGCAAGCAGATAATTGCAAAAAGATGGCTTTCATCGCTCAACCGCTCACAAAGCCACCAAAAAGCATTTTAAACCAGCAAAATCAGGCCACGGTGGGGGCAGCTACGGCAAAATCATGCAGATTGTCATAGATGGCATCGGCCAGCTCGACACCAGCATCCGTTACCGGCTTGCCCGTTCTGACCATGATCTTGTGACCAACCCCGGCATTGATGGCGGCTTTCAGATCGGAAGGTTTGTCGCCCACCATATAAGAACGGCTCATATCGATGTTCAGCTCTTGCTTGGCAAGCAGCAACATTCCCGGTTCTGGCTTGCGGCAGTCACAGGGAGCACCATGCTCCGGATGATGCGGGCAGAAGTAGATACCATCGAGGTCCACGTCGCGATCGGCCAGTGACCAATCCATCCACTCGGTCAGGTTCATGAAATCATCTTCGCTGAAATAACCGCGGGCGATACCAGACTGGTTGGTGACAACGACCAGCAGATACCCTTTCTTCTTCATCAGCTGCAGGGCTTCGATGACCCCGGGCAAAAAGTGGAAGTCATCTACCTTGCTGACATAACCGGTGTCTTCGTTGATGACACCATCACGATCCAGAAAAATGGCTGGTTTGCTCACAGAAACGACCTCTATCAATGATTTCGCAAAGTATCTCACAGGCCATTTAAAGCCCCAAAAGTAAAAGGGGTGGCCGAAGCCACCCCTTTCATGTGCGTATTTAAAGTATCGATTAAGCGATAACTTTAGCTACAACACCAGCACCTACGGTACGGCCACCTTCACGGATGGCGAAACGCAGGCCGTCGTCCATCGCGATCGGCGCAATCAGGGTAACAACCATCTTGATGTTGTCGCCCGGCATTACCATCTCTACACCTTCCGGCAGTTCGATGGTACCGGTCACGTCGGTAGTACGGAAGTAGAACTGCGGACGGTAGCCTTTGAAGAACGGGGTATGACGACCACCTTCTTCTTTGGACAGCACGTACACTTCAGATTCAAACTTGGTGTGCGGCTTGATGGTGCCCGGCTTGGCCAGTACCTGACCACGCTCTACGTCTTCACGCTTCACGCCACGCAGCAGCGCGCCGATGTTCTCGCCTGCACGACCTTCGTCCAGCAGTTTGCGGAACATTTCAACGCCGGTACAAGTGGTCTTGGTGGTATCTTTGATACCAACGATTTCCACTTCTTCACCAACTTTGACGATACCGCGCTCTACACGACCGGTTACTACGGTACCACGGCCAGCGATGGAGAATACGTCTTCGATAGGCATCAGGAACGGCAGGTCGATGGCACGCTCCGGCTCCGGAATGTAGGTGTCCAGGTGGCCAGCCAGTTCCAGAATCTTCTCTTCCCACTGAGCTTCGCCTTCCAGCGCTTTCAGTGCGGAACCACGGACTACCGGCAGGTCATCACCCGGGAAGTCGTACTCGGACAGCAGTTCGCGAACTTCCATCTCGACCAGTTCCAGCAGCTCTTCGTCATCTACCATGTCACACTTGTTCATGAACACGATGATGTACGGAACGCCTACCTGACGACCCAGCAGGATGTGCTCACGAGTCTGCGGCATCGGGCCGTCAGTCGCTGCTACTACCAGAATCGCGCCGTCCATCTGGGCAGCACCGGTGATCATGTTTTTAACGTAGTCGGCGTGACCCGGGCAGTCTACGTGCGCGTAGTGGCGGGTAGCGGTGTCGTATTCTACGTGGGAGGTGTTGATGGTGATACCACGCTCACGCTCTTCCGGTGCCTTGTCGATCTGGTCGAAGGCGAAAGCCTTACCACCGAAGTGCTTGGCCAGCACGTTGGTGATAGCGGCAGTCAGGGTGGTTTTACCGTGGTCAACGTGGCCGATGGTGCCGACGTTTACGTGCGGTTTATTACGCTCAAATTTTTCTTTAGACACGACGTAGTCCTTCTAGGTTAAACCCGCCTACCGTCGTAGGCGGGGAATCTTAAATTACTTGGATTTGCGCTCTTCGATCACGGCCTGGGCGACGTTGGTCGGGGCATCGTGATACTTGGCGAATTCCATGGCGTAGGAAGCACGACCCTGGGTAGCAGAACGCAGGGCGGTAGCGTAACCGAACATCTCGGCCAGCGGCACCAGGGCACGAACGATCTTGCCGGACGGGCCATCTTCCATACCTTCGATCAGGCCACGACGACGGTTCAGGTCACCGATCACGTCGCCCATGTAGTCTTCCGGAGTCTCGACTTCTACTTTCATGATCGGTTCGAGCAGAACCGGGTTGGCCTTCATGAAGCCAGCCTTAAAGGCCATGGAAGCAGCGATCTTGAACGCCAGTTCGGAAGAGTCGACATCGTGGTAGGAACCGAAGTGCAGACGCACGCCCAGATCCATTACCGGATAACCTGCCAGCGGGCCGGACTTCAGCTGCTCGCGGATACCCTTGTCAACACCCGGGATGAATTCACCAGGAATGACGCCGCCCTTGATGTCGTTGACGAATTCGTAGGCTTTGCCTTCTTCCAGCGGGTACATGTCGATCACAACGTGACCGTACTGACCACGACCACCGGACTGCTTGGCGTGCTTACCTTCGATATCCTTGACGGTGTTACGAATGGTTTCACGGTAGGCAACCTGCGGCTTACCTACGTTCGCTTCTACCTTGAACTCGCGACGCATACGGTCAACGATGATGTCCAGGTGCAGCTCACCCATACCGGCGATGATGGTTTGGCCAGACTCTTCGTCAGTCCATACACGGAAGGACGGGTCTTCCTGAGCCAGACGGCCCAGAGCCAGGCCCATCTTCTCTTGGTCAGCCTTGGTTTTCGGCTCAACTGCGATGGAGATTACCGGTTCCGGGAATTCCATACGCTCGAGGATGATCGGCGCTTTTTCGTCACACAGGGTGTCACCGGTGGTCACGTCTTTCAGACCGATGGCGGCAGCGATATCGCCTGCGCGAACTTCTTTGATCTCTTCACGCTTGTTGGCGTGCATCTGAACGATACGGCCAAAACGCTCGCGCTTCTCTTTAACGGAGTTCAGCACGGAGTCACCGGAGTTAACCACACCGGAGTAAACGCGGAAGAAGGTCAGGTTGCCTACGAACGGGTCGGTAGCAATCTTGAATGCCAGAGCAGCAAACGGCTCGTCATCAGAAGCATGACGCTCGTCTTTGGTCTCGCCATCCAGCTTCAGACCGTCGATGGCTGCTACGTCGGTCGGCGCCGGCAGATAGTCAACCACGGCATCCAGCATGGCCTGTACGCCCTTGTTCTTGAACGCGGAGCCACAGGTAACCAGGATGATTTCGTTGTTCAGAACGCGCTGACGAAGAGCTTTCTTGATCTCTTCCTCGGTCAGTTCTTCACCACCCAGGTATTTTTCCATCAGGTCTTCAGACGCTTCAGCAGCGGCTTCAACCAGGGTCATGCGCATTTCTTGCGCTTTTTCCAGCAGCTCAGCCGGGACGTCTTCGTAATCGAAGGATACGCCCTGGTCAGCTTCGCTCCAGTTGATGGCTTTCATCTTGACCAGGTCGATAACGCCCTTGAAGTTCTCTTCTGAACCGATGTTCAGTTGCAGCGGAACCGGGTTACCTTTCAGACGGGTCTTGATGTGCTCAACGCAGCGCAGGAAGTTGGCACCGGTACGGTCCATCTTGTTGACGAACGCGATACGGGGAACCTTGTACTTGTTAGCCTGACGCCATACGGTTTCAGACTGTGGCTGTACGCCACCTACGGCACAGTACACCATCACGGCGCCATCCAGAACACGCATGGAACGCTCTACTTCGATAGTAAAGTCAACGTGGCCCGGGGTATCGATGATGTTGATACGGTGCGGTTGGAACTGTTTGCCCATACCGGACCAGAAAGCGGTGGTCGCGGCGGAGGTGATGGTGATACCACGCTCTTGTTCCTGTTCCATCCAGTCCATGGTGGCGGCGCCATCGTGAACTTCACCGATCTTGTGACTTACACCGGTGTAAAACAGAACGCGCTCGGTAGTAGTAGTCTTACCGGCGTCGATGTGAGCGGAGATACCGATATTACGATAACGCTCAATGGGTGTTGTACGAGCCATTGTCATCCTCTTACTAGGGCACTTGTCCCCAGATAATTAAAGGTGCGCAGAGCCAAAAGACCCTGCGCAAGCGGATTACCAGCGGAAGTGAGCGAAAGCCTTGTTCGCTTCAGCCATACGGTGTACGTCTTCACGTTTCTTGACAGACGAACCCTTATTGTCAGCGGCATCCAGCAGCTCGCCAGCCAAACGCTGAGCCATTGATTTTTCACCACGTTTACGAGCGGCATCAACCAACCAGCGCATTGCCAGGGCATTGCGGCGAACCGGACGAACTTCTACCGGTACCTGATAGGTTGCACCACCGACACGACGAGATTTAACCTCGACGGCCGGACGAATGTTGTCCAGGGCTTCTTCGAATACGGCCAGGTGCTCTTTGCCAGTCTTGGTGGCAATGATGTCCAGCGCGCCATATACGATGGCTTCGGAAACAGATTTCTTACCGTCAACCATTACTACGTTGACAAATTTAGCCAGCAGCTCTGATCCGAACTTGGGATCCGGCAGGATTTTACGCTGACCAACAACACGACGTCTTGGCATTTCAAATTCTCCGTAACTTCAGGGGTTACCCAAAACTAGAAAGTTATCTAACTAGAAACGAATTAACGTTTGGCCTTACTTAACGGAGAACCATTAAGCTTTCGGACGCTTCACGCCATACTTGGAGCGAGCCTGCTTACGGTCTTTAACACCGGCACAGTCCAACGCACCACGAACGGTGTGATAACGAACACCTGGCAAGTCTTTTACACGACCGCCACGGATCAGAACAACAGAGTGCTCTTGCAGGTTGTGACCTTCACCGCCGATGTAGGAGGTGACTTCGAAGCCGTTGGTCAGACGTACACGGCATACTTTACGCAGTGCAGAGTTAGGCTTCTTCGGGGTGGTGGTGTATACACGGGTGCACACGCCACGCTTCTGAGGGCACGCTTCCAGCGCCGGCACGTTGCTTTTCACAACGAGCTTGATGCGTGGCTTGCGAACCAACTGGTTAATAGTTGCCATCAAAAGGCTCCTGATAATGACTTCATAAACATGTGAAAAATCCTCCCCGCAGATACGGGGACGCGAAATTTTATGCCCTGTTGTCAAGGGAGTCAAGATTTATACAATCCGAGCCAGGAAAGGCAGTGAAGAGGTCTTGAAAAATATCGCTAACCAGCTGAAATAACTATATAAAACTGGCAGTCAACCAGCCCAGGTCTGCGGCGAGCCTTTTTCCGCGATCAGAGCCACCAAGCCGGCCATGTCCAGATCCAACCCGATCCGTTGTTGCAACCCCCTCGCCTGCAGGTCTTCCCGCATGACATAGAGCGGCACTCCAGCCAACCGTGCACACCACTGAGGGGCCGTGGCAGCGACGACGGCATCCTGCATCAGCACCAACACATCCTCTGGCTGGCGGTAGGTCAGCGCCTGTTCCAGGTCCTGGCTCTGGAAGGGAGAGGTCAATATCAGCTGTATCATGGTCACCTCAAAAGCAGATGTGGGTAGCACAGGCATCCCACTGGTGCCGGATGTCGGTGCGGGACAGGCCGGTCACGGGGATCAGCAGGTCAGCCACCGTCAGGCCACGCTCGGCCAGCGAGTCGGTGCACACATAGACCTCCTCGATGTCGTAGAGCTCAAGCAGCTTGAAGGTCGGCGCATAGTGACGCTGCAAGATGGCCTGCGGCTGCTGCTCTCTGAGCAGTTGCAGCACGCCATCTCCGATGAGAAACAGGGCCAGCGACTCGGTCATGGCCGAAGTGGCCAGCAAGGCATCCAGACCTTCCCGCCCGGCGGCGGTACCGTGCGGTCCGCGCCGGCAAATAAACGCTATCTTGTGCATGGCAGCCTCCTAAAACTGGACGAATCGATCGGCGGTCAGGCTGGCCTCCGCCAGCTGACCCAGGCCGCTCAGGCAAAATGGCGGCTCCAGGTTGAAGTGTGCCCTGCCCAGCCCCTTGGCCTCCTGCTCATCCAGCACACCGCGCCGCATGGCGGCAGCGACGCACACATCGATACGGATCCCTTGCTGGTTGGCCAGTTCACGCCACAGGGCGACCAGGTTGCTCTCATCGGAGGCGGGAGCATGCAACCCGTTGCCGTTGCAGACCCCATCCTGGTAGAAGAACAGGTAAGACAAGCGATGGCCCTGCTCGATGAGGCTCAAGGCAAAGCGATAGGCGGTGCTGGCCGACTGGGTGCCATAGGCGGGCCCCGTTACCAGCAGGGCAAAATTCAGACTCATATCCGGACTCCTGCGCATGTGTTCGTCCATTCTACGCCAAACACAAAAAAGCCCCTCCTGGGAGGGGCTCTTCGTGCAGCCTTGGATCAGACGTAAGCGATGGCTTCGACTTCAACCAGCACATCCTTCGGCAGACGCGCCACTTCCACGCAGGAGCGGGCAGGAGCGGCTTCACCGAAGTAACGGGCATAAACCTGGTTGAAGGCAACAAAGTTGTTCATGTCGCTGAGGAAGCAGGTAGTCTTCAGTACCTTGCCGGTATCAGCTCCCGCTTCCTTCAATACTGCAACCAGGTTCTTCATCACCTGCTCGGCCTGCGCTTCGATACCGCCAGCCACTATCTCCATGGTGGCCGGATCGAGCGGGATCTGCCCGGAGGTGAAGACCAGCTCGCCCAGTTTGGTGGCCTGAACATATGGACCAATTGCGGCAGGAGCCTTGTCGGTTGCAATAACTTCTTTAGCCATTCTTGTCTATCCCCTTCTATGGCGCTTACTCGTTTTCGTCTTCACCCTGCTTGCGCTGTCGGATGTACAGATAAACGGTATGTTTGGAAATGTTCAGCTTGTCGGCGACTAGGTTGATCGAGTCCTTGATATCAAATATGCCCTTCTCGAACAGCTGGGTCACGATAAACCTGTTTTTGGCATTGTTGGCAACGGTCGGATCGCGGTTGATCTCGTCGATGGTGTTGTCCACCGTCTGGGCAACCAGCTCTTCCACACTGTTGGCAAAGGTCTCCGGCGACTGACGCTCGACTTGTTGAGGCGTCGGGAAAAATTCGGCGACGAACTCGTGAAAAGGCGCGTTGATGTGCAGGTTGATACAGATGAGGCCGATCACCTGCTTGTCGCTGTTCCTGATGGCGATGGTACTCGACTTCATCAGGGCTCCGGTACGGCTGCGAGCAAAATAGCTCTGGGTGTAATCCTGGCCGGTATTCTCGATGTCCTTGAGCATACGCAGCGCGAGATCGGTAATGGGGGCCCCCTCATTTCGTCCCGTATTGAACCCGTTGGCAATCTTGATCACGGACTCGTGCAGATTTTCCAGGGAGTGAAGCACCACTTCACAGTGCTTGCCGAACAACTCGGCCAAGCCATCGATCAGCCCATCGTATGAGCGCAACAATTCCCTGTCTTCGTCTGTAAAAGTGCGACCGATCAGTTGCTCTTCGGGAAGCATCACTTCCTCGATACCGACAGTCATGTTCTACCCCTGTAATACCCATTCAACTTTCCCGAGTTTTCAGTTGCGGGGGTGTAATGTCAACTTTTTTTGATTTTTTACTCTGCAACCTTGCTCTGGATCATCCGAATATCCGCGTGGCGTCTGGCTTTGACGAGAAAATCGACAATAAAAAAGGGCCCCATGAAGGGGCCCTTTTCATTCGCTACAGCGGAAGATTACTCTTCGTCAAAACTGCCGGCTGCGTTGAGCAGATCCGCCAGGTTTTGCTGAGCTTCATCGGCAGTCACCTGCGGTACACCAACAGCACGGGCTGCGGCGGCACGCTGGTTGATCCGGCCGTGGTGGTAGGCAAAGCCGGTACCAGCCGGGATCAGACGACCCACGATCACGTTCTCTTTCAGGCCACGCAGTTCGTCACGCTTGCCGCCAACGGCCGCTTCGGTCAGAACACGGGTGGTTTCCTGGAAGGAAGCCGCGGAGATGAAGGACTCGGTGCTCAGAGATGCCTTGGTAATACCCATCAGGATGTGACGGAAGGTGGCAGGGGTCTTGCCCTCAGCAACCAGCTTACGGTTGGCAATCTTCACGCGAGCCACTTCAACCTGTTCGCCTTCGATCAGGTCGGTGTCGCCAGCGCTCAGGATCTCGCACTTGCGCAGCATCTGACGCACGATGACTTCGATGTGCTTGTCGTTGATCTTAACGCCTTGCAGACGGTAAACGTCCTGCACTTCGTTGGCGATGTAGTTGGCGACCGGGCTGATACCGCGCAGACGCAGAATGTCGTGAGCAGACTCAGGGCCGTCCGCCAGCACTTCACCCTTCTCAACTTTTTCACCTTCGAACACGTTCAGGTTACGCCACTTCGGAATCATCTCCTCGTAGACATCGCCACCATCGGTCGGGGTGATGACCAGACGGCGTTTGCCCTTGGTCTCTTTCCCGAAGGAGATGGTACCGGAGATCTCGGCCAGAATTGCCGGTTCCTTCGGTTGGCGAGCTTCGAACAGATCCGCAACGCGCGGCAGACCACCGGTGATGTCCTTGGTACCGCCGGACTCTTGCGGGATACGCGCTACCGCGTCACCCACGCCCACGTTGGCACCATCTTCCAGGTTCACGATTGCCTTGCCCGGCAGGAAGTACTGGGCGGCTACATCGGTACCCGGGATCATCACGTCCTTGCCGTTCAGGTCGACCAGTTTCACGGTCGGACGCATCTCTTTACCGGCACTCGGACGCTCGTTGACATCCAGCACGACGATGGAGGAGAGACCGGTCAGCTCGTCGGTCTGACGAGTAATGGTCACGCCATCGATCATGTGTTCGAAGTGCAGGCGACCCGCTACTTCGGTGATGATCGGGTGAGTGTGCGGATCCCAGTTGGCGACGGTTTCACCGGCGTTCACGGCCTGGCCATCTTTCACTTCCAGCACGGAACCGTAAGGCAGCTTGTGGCTTTCCTTGGTACGGCCCATCTCGTCCATGATGGTCAGTTCGGTAGAACGGGAGGTGATAACCAGTTTGTCATCGCTGTTGTGAACGAACTTGGCGTTCTGCAGCTTGATGCTACCGGTGTTCTTGACCTGGATGCTGCTCTCGGCAGCGGCACGTGATGCGGCACCACCGATGTGGAAGGTACGCATCGTCAGCTGGGTACCCGGTTCACCGATGGACTGGGCGGCGATAACACCGACAGCCTCACCCTTGTTAACCAGGTGACCACGGGCCAGATCACGACCGTAGCAGTGAGCACAGTTACCGAAGTCGGTCTCACAGGTGATGGCAGAACGCACCTTCACGCGGTCAACGGAGTTGCGCTCCAGCAGGTCACACAGCTGCTCGTCGAGCAGGGTGTTGCGTGCTACCAGCACTTCGTCTTCAGTACCCGGCTTGATCACGTCATCGGCAACCACACGGCCCAGCACGCGCTCACGCAGCGGTTCGACCACGTCGCCACCTTCGATCAGCGGAGTCATCCACAGACCTTCGGTAGTGCCGCAATCGTCCTCGGTGATCACCATGTCCTGTGCCACGTCAACCAGACGACGAGTCAGGTAACCGGAGTTCGCAGTCTTCAGTGCGGTATCCGCCAGACCCTTACGAGCACCGTGAGTGGAGATGAAGTACTGCAGTACGTTCAGACCTTCGCGGAAGTTCGCGACGATCGGGGTCTCGATGATGGAGCCATCCGGCTTGGCCATCAGGCCACGCATACCGGCCAGCTGACGGATCTGGGCTGCGGAACCCCGCGCACCGGAGTCGGCCATCATGAAGATGCTGTTGAACGAGGCTTGCTCTTCTTCTTCACCCAGCGAGTTGACGTTACGCTCTTTGGACAAGTTCTCCATCATGGCCTTGGAGACGCGCTCGTTGGCGCTGGCCCAGATATCGATAACCTTGTTGTAGCGTTCGCCCGCGGTCACCAGACCGGACAGGAACTGGTCCTGGATCTCGGCAACTTCGGCTTCTGCAGCGGCGATGATGTCTTTCTTGGCATCCGGGATGACCATGTCATCGATACCAACAGAAGCACCGGACAGGGCCGCATAGTGGAAACCGGTATACATCAGCTGGTCAGCGAAGATGACGGTGTCCTTCAGGCCCTGCTTGCGATAGCAGGTGTTCAGCAGACGGGAGATGAGCTTTTTGCCCAGCGCCTTGTTGGATACGGATTTGATCCAGTTCTGCGGGTTGGCATCCAGGTCAGCCTGCTCTGCAGCAGTCAGCACCTTCGGCTCGTCGATCAGCGCGTATTCCATGCCTTTCGGCAGGATCAGGCTCAAAATCGCACGACCAACGGTGGTGTTCTTCATCTCGGTGTGAGCACGCAGCGAACCGTCTTCCTGACGCAGGTATTCGGTGATGCGAACTTTCACGCGAGCATGCAGATCGGCCAGACCGGCGCGGTATACCTTCTCGGCTTCTTTCGGGCCGGACAGCACCATACCTTCGCCCTTGGCGTTGATACGGGCGCGGGTCATGTAGTACAGACCCAAGACCACGTCCTGAGACGGAACGATGATCGGCTCACCGGAGGCAGGCGACAGGATGTTGTTGGTGGACATCATCAGCGCACGCGCTTCCAGCTGGGCTTCCAGAGTCAGCGGTACGTGGACCGCCATCTGGTCACCGTCGAAGTCCGCGTTATAGGCGGCACAGACGAGCGGGTGCAGCTGGATGGCCTTGCCTTCGATCAGGGTCGGTTCAAACGCCTGGATACCCAGACGGTGCAGGGTCGGTGCACGGTTCAGCAGAACCGGGTGTTCGCGGATCACTTCGTCCAGGATATCCCAAACGACAGCTTCTTCGCGCTCCACCATCTTCTTGGCGGCCTTGATGGTGGTCGCCAGACCGCGGGATTCCAGCTTGCCATAGATGAAGGGCTTGAACAGCTCCAGCGCCATCTTCTTCGGCAGACCGCACTGATGCAGACGCAGAGTCGGACCTACGGTGATAACGGAACGACCGGAGTAGTCGACACGCTTACCGAGCAGGTTCTGACGGAAACGACCTTGCTTACCCTTGATCATGTCGGCCAAGGATTTCAGCGGGCGCTTGTTGGAGCCGGTGATGGCACGACCACGACGGCCGTTGTCCAGCAGGGCATCGACGGACTCTTGCAGCATGCGCTTTTCGTTGCGCACGATGATGTCCGGAGCAGCCAGGTCCAGCAGGCGCTTCAAGCGGTTGTTACGGTTGATCACGCGACGGTACAGATCGTTCAGATCGGAGGTCGCGAAACGGCCGCCGTCCAGCGGTACCAGCGGACGCAGGTCCGGCGGCAGCACAGGCAGCACTGTCATGATCATCCACTCCGGCTTGTTGCCGGACTGCAGGAAGGCTTCCATCAGCTTCAGACGCTTGGTGGTCTTCTTGCGCTTGGTCTCGGAGTTGGTCTGATCCAGCTCTTCGCGCATGGTGCGCACTTCGCCTTCCAGATCGATGGCGCGCAGCAATGCCAGGATTGCTTCGGCACCCATCTTGGCGTCGAATTCGTCGCCCCACTCTTCCAGTGCGTCCAGGTACTGCTCTTCGGACAGCATCTGGCTGCGCTCGAGGTTGGTCATGCCGGGTTCGATCACTACATAGGATTCGAAATACAGCACGCGCTCGATGTCACGCAGGGTCATGTCCAGCAGCAGACCGATACGGGACGGCAGGGACTTCAGGAACCAGATGTGGGCAGTCGGGCTGGCCAGCTCGATGTGGCCCATACGCTCACGACGGACCTTGGTCTGGGTCACTTCTACGCCGCACTTCTCACAGATCACACCACGGTGTTTCAGGCGCTTGTACTTGCCGCACAGACACTCGTAGTCCTTCACCGGTCCGAAGATACGGGCGCAGAACAGACCATCACGTTCCGGCTTGAAAGTCCGGTAGTTGATGGTCTCAGGCTTTTTGACCTCACCGAATGACCAGGAGCGGATCATGTCAGGAGAGGCCAGACCGATCTTGATACTGTCAAACTCTTCGGTCTTGGTCTGAGCCTTCAAAAACTTGAGTAAGTCTTTCACGTGTTTCCCCTGTCAGGAGTCTAACCTCGGCGCCCTACTGCCGAAACAGCGGGGCGCCCACGTCAATTCTCGAACAATAAGAGCGAGCTCTTACTCTTCGTCCAGCTCGATGTTGATACCCAGAGAGCGGATTTCCTTCAGCAATACGTTGAAGGATTCGGGCATGCCCGGCTCCATACGGTGGTCGCCATCCACGATGTTCTTGTACATCTTGGTACGGCCGTTCACATCGTCAGACTTGACGGTCAGCATCTCCTGCAGGGTATATGCCGCACCGTAAGCCTCCAGGGCCCACACTTCCATCTCACCGAAACGCTGACCACCGAACTGTGCCTTACCACCCAGCGGCTGCTGGGTAACCAGGCTGTAAGAACCGGTAGAACGCGCGTGCATCTTGTCGTCTACCAGGTGGTTCAGCTTCAGCATGTACATGTAACCCACGGTGACCTTACGCTCGAAGGCGTTACCGGTACGACCGTCGAACAGGGCGATCTGACCAGATTCCGGCAGGTCGGCCAGCTTCAGCAGGGCCTTGATTTCACGCTCTTTGGCGCCATCAAAGACCGGCGTAGCGACCGGCAGACCCTTGCGCAGGTTACCAACCAGGGTACGTACGTCGTCGTCGGACAGCTCGGCCACGTTCACTTGCTGGGTGTCTTTCTCGCCCAGGTCATAGACCTGTTGCAGGAAGTCACGCATCTCGTGCAGTTCGCGCTGTTCCTTGACCATGCGGTCGATCTTCTCGCCGATACCCTTGGCCGCGAGGCCCAAGTGCACTTCGAGGATCTGACCGATGTTCATACGGGACGGTACGCCCAACGGGTTCAGAACGATGTCGACCGGACGACCGTACTCGTCATGGGGCATATCCTCGACCGGACAGATCTTGGAGATAACACCCTTGTTACCGTGACGACCCGCCATCTTGTCACCCGGCTGGATGCGACGCTTGACGGCCAGATAGACCTTGACGATCTTCAGTACGCCCGGCGCCAGGTCATCGCCCTGGATGATCTTGCGACGCTTGTTCTCGAATTTCTTGTCGAACTCGGCCTTCAGCTCAACGTGCTGTTCAGCGATCTGTTCCAGCTCGATTTGCTTGGCTTCATCTTCGATGGCCAGTTCAAACCACTTGGAGCGATCGAGCTTGTTCAGACGGTCTTCGCTGTAACCGGCGGCCAGCAGCAGGTTGCGGGAGCGGCCGAAAATGCCGTCTTCCAGGATCTTGAACTCTTCGGTCAAGTCCTTCTTCGCTTCCTTCAGCTGCATCTCTTCGATTTCTTTGGCGCGCTTGTCTTTTTCCACGCCATCGCGGGTAAAGACCTGCACGTCAACCACGGTACCGTACACACCGTTCGGCACACGCAGGGAGGAGTCCTTCACGTCGGACGCCTTCTCACCGAAGATGGCGCGCAGCAGCTTCTCTTCCGGAGTCAGCTGGGTTTCACCTTTCGGCGTTACCTTACCGACCAGAATGTCGCCGCCCTTCACTTCGGCACCCACGTAGACGATACCGGACTCGTCCAGCTTGGACAGAGCGGCTTCACCCACGTTCGGGATGTCAGCAGTGATCTCTTCCGGACCCAGCTTGGTGTCACGGGAGATACAGGCCAGTTCCTGGATGTGAATGGTGGTCAGGCGATCTTCCTGAACAACACGCTCGTTCACCAGGATCGAGTCTTCGAAGTTGTAACCGTTCCACGGCATGAACGCGACGCGCAGGTTCTGACCCAGCGCCAGTTCACCCAGGTCGGTGGACGGGCCGTCAGCCAGCACGTCGCCCGCCATCACCGGCTCGCCCAACATCACGCACGGACGCTGGTTGATACAGGTGTTCTGGTTGGAACGGGTGTATTTGGTCAGGCTGTAGATGTCGATGCCGGCTTCGCCAGGCAGCAGCTCATCTTCGTTGACCTTGATAACGATACGGGAGGCATCGACGTAGTCGATCATGCCGCCACGCTTGGCCACTACGGTAACACCGGAGTCAACGGCCACAGCGCGTTCCATACCGGTACCAACCAGCGGCTTGTCGGCGCGCAGGGTCGGTACAGCCTGACGTTGCATGTTTGAACCCATCAATGCGCGGTTCGCGTCATCGTGTTCCAGGAACGGGATCAGGGCCGCTGCCACAGATACGATCTGCTGCGGGCTCACGTCCATATACTGGATCTGGTCGGCGTTCATAAAGGTGGATTCACCTTTGTGACGGCACGGGATCAATTCATCTTTCAGACGGCCATCTTCGGTGGTCGCGGCGTTAGCCTGTGCGATCACGTACTTGCCTTCTTCAATAGCAGACAGATAGTCCACTTCGTCGGTGATCACACCGTCAATGACCTTGCGGTACGGGGTCTCGAGGAAACCGTACTCGTTGGTACGAGAGTACACGGACAGAGAGTTGATCAGACCGATGTTCGGACCTTCAGGAGTTTCGATGGGGCACAGACGACCGTAGTGGGTCGGGTGTACGTCTCGAACTTCAAAGCCGGCACGCTCACGAGTCAAACCGCCCGGGCCCAGCGCGGAAATACGACGCTTGTGGGTCACTTCGGACAGCGGGTTGTTCTGGTCCATGAACTGGGACAGCTGGCTGGAACCAAAGAACTCTTTGACTGCGGCGGAGATCGGCTTGGCGTTGATCAGATCCTGCGGCATCAGGGTGTCCAGGTCGCCCAGGGAGAGACGCTCCTTGACCGCACGCTCGACACGCACCAGACCGACGCGGAACTGGTTTTCAGCCATTTCACCGACAGAACGGATACGACGGTTGCCTAGGTGGTCGATATCGTCCACCTCGTCATTGCCGTTACGGATGTCGATCAGGCGCTTCATCACATCGACGATGTCGTCTTTGGTCAGAGTACCCACGCCGGTCTCGTCTTCACGAGCCAGACGGCGGTTGAACTTCATCCGGCCTACGGTAGAAAGGTCGTAACGCTCGGAAGAGAAGAACAGGTTCTCGAACAGCTGTTCTGCGGCTTCGCGAGTCGGCGGCTCACCCGGACGCATCATGCGATAGATTTCGACCAGCGCTTCCAGGCGGCTGGAACTGGAGTCGATACGCAGGGTCTCGGACATGTAGGCACCGTGATCCAGTTCATTGGTGAACAGAACCTCGAAGTGCTTGAAGCCGGCTTGGGAGAGGTTGGCTACCGCTTCCAGGCTCAGCGCCTGGTTGGCAGTCACTACCATCTCGCCAGTTTGCGGATGTGCGTAGTCCTTGGCAGCAACTTTGCCAACAACATACTCAACCGGTACCTCAATCTGGGTAACGGAATCTTTTTCCAACTGACGGATGTGACGCGCAGTCACTCGACGACCGGTCTCAACCACCACGGCGCCATTGGCCACGATGTCAAAGGTCGCAGTTTCACCACGCAGGCGCTCCGGTACCAGATCCATCATCAACTTGCCATCTTTGACTTCGAAACCGATGGTCTCGAAGAAGGTGGCCAGAATCTGTTCGGAACTGAAATCCAGGGCACGCAGAATAATGGATGCCGGCAGCTTACGACGACGGTCGATACGGACAAACAGGTTGTCTTTCGCATCGAACTCGAAGTCCAGCCAGGAGCCACGGTAGGGAATAACGCGCGCGTTATACAGCACCTTACCGGATGAATGTGTTTTGCCTTTATCGTGGTCGAAGAAGACGCCCGGGCTACGATGCAGCTGGGAGACGATTACCCGCTCGGTACCATTGATAACAAAGGTGCCGTTCTCGGTCATGAGCGGAATTTCGCCCATGTATACTTCTTGTTCCTTGATGTCTTTGACGGTGCCGGCAGCTGCTTCACGGTCGTACAGAACCATACGAAGCTTGACACGCAGCGGCGCGGAGTAGGTCACTCCACGGATCTGGCATTCTTTTACGTCAAATACCGGCTCACCCAGGCGATAGCTGACATACTGAAGCTCAGCACTACCGGAGTAACTGGTGATCGGGAAAACGCTACGGAAAGCGGCCTCTAGGCCATATTCACCTTCCGGGTCAGCCTCGATGAACTGCTTGAAGGAGTCCAGCTGAATGGACAACAGATAAGGCGTGTCCAGTACCTGGTCTCGCTTACCGAAGTCCTTACGAATGCGTTTTTTTTCGGTATAAGAGTAAACCATAGGGTTCCTCAGCTCGCTGATAAGTGACCCACTCTGTCCCACGGGACAGCTCTGTCTCAACACCGTTTTGTGTTGGCCCGGACGAATGAAAACAGTCCGGATTGCTGGTGCACCGAGAGTCGTAAACGGTGTGAAATGCTCTCAGTCTACAGCGCAAAAAGGCTGGTGAACAAAAATTCACCAGCCCTAGCCTGTTTTATCAGGCTAATCTACATAAATGCAGATTATTTGATCTCAACAGAAGCACCGGCAGCTTCCAGCTCTTTCTTCAGAGCTTCAGCTTCGTCTTTGGAGACGGCTTCTTTCAGGTTAGCCGGAGCAGCTTCTACCAGGTCTTTGGCTTCTTTCAGGCCCAGACCGGTGGCGCCACGAACGGCTTTGATGACGGCAACTTTGTTGGCACCGGCAGCAGTCAGAACTACGTCGAACTCGGTCTTCTCTTCTACTGCTTCAGCAGCAGCCGGGCCGGCCATTACGGCAGCAGCGGCAGAAACACCGAACTTCTCTTCCATAGCTTCGATCAGCTCAACAACTTCCATTACGGACATGGAAGCAACGGCTTCGATGATTTGGTCTTTAGTGATAGACATGACAAAAATTCCTGATGTTGAATAAACTCAAACAGCCTAGATAGGCGAGAATCAAGCAGCAGCTTGTTTCTGGTCGCGAACAGCAGCGATAGTACGAACCAGCTTGCCAGCAGAGGCTTCCTTCATGGTAGCCATCAACTTCGCAATTGCTTCTTCGTAAGTCGGCAGCGTGGCCAGACGATCAATTTGTGCTGCGGCGATAAACTCACCGTTAAAAGCGCCAGCCTTGATTTCGAACTTTTGGTTCGCTTTGGCAAACTCTTTGAACAGACGAGCGGCAGCGCCCGGGTGTTCGTTAGAGAAAGCAATCAAGGTAGGACCGGTAAATGCGTTGTTCAGGCACTCGTATTCGGTACCTTCTACCGCGCGACGCAGCAGGGTGTTACGCACAACGCGCATGTACACACCGGCTTCACGAGCGGTTTTACGCAGGACGGTCATCTTGTCTACAGTCACGCCGCGGGAATCGGCAATCACTGCAGAAAGAGCGCCTTTGGCAGCTTCGTTGACTTCAGCAACAATTGCCTTTTTGTCTTCGAGTCCCAATGCCATTGGCTTAACTCCTGGATTGAATCCGGGTCAAATGACCCAGTACTGACACATCCCCCCTACCTTTACAACAGAGGGGAACGATGCGGTAGCAGGATTCCAGAAGAGAAAGAATCTTTCTCGCTGGGTTTCCGGCACCGTCTACGCAGGAAGGATTAAGGCCTTACAGCCTCCTGCGGTCTTGGACGGAGGTCGAAGCCCCCAACCAATCAAGGCGCAAAATTATAGATTAAATTTTGCGCCTTGTAAAATCCATCAATTAGGCCTGAGCTTCCAGAGAAGCTTGGTCTACGGCAACACCGGCACCCATGGTGGTGGAGATGCTGACTTTTTTGATGAATACACCCTTGGCGGAAGACGGCTTGGCCTTTTTCAGGGCAACCAGCAGAGCTTCCAAGTTTTCTTTCAGCTGAACTTCATTGAAAGAGACCTTGCCCAGGGTGGTGTGAATGATACCGTTCTTGTCATTACGGTAACGAACCTGACCAGCCTTGGCGTTCTTGACGGCTTCGGCAACGTTAGGAGTTACAGTACCAACTTTCGGGTTCGGCATCAGACCGCGCGGGCCCAGGATTTGACCCAGCTGACCAACAACGCGCATGGCATCCGGGGATGCGATAACTACGTCGAAGTTCATCTCGCCTTTCTTGACCAGATCGGCCAGATCGTCCATACCAACCAGTTCAGCACCGGCAGCTTTGGCAGCTTCGGCGTTGGCACCTTGGGTGAATACGGCTACGCGTACTTCACGACCGGTACCGTGCGGCAGTACAGTTGCACCACGCACGTTTTGGTCGGATTTACGAGCATCGATACCCAGGTTAACGGCAACGTCAACGCTTTCAACGAACTTGGCAGTAGCCAGTTCTTTCAGCAGGGCAATGGCTTCGTTGATGGAGTACTCTTTGGTTCCGTCAACTTTTTCGCGAATAACGCGCATACGCTTGGAAAGTTTTGCCATTGTCTTAATCCTCCACTACCAGGCCCATGGAACGAGCGGAGCCGGCGATGCAACGTACTTTTGCATCCAGATCGGCACCGGTCATATCCGGCTCTTTGGTCTTGGCGATTTCTTGCAGCTGAGCCACAGTCACCTTACCAACCTTGTCTTTGTTCGGCTTGGCAGAACCAGACTGGATACCAGCAGCTTTCTTCAGCAGGAAGGCAGCGGGCGGAGTCTTGGTTTCGAAGGTGAAGGAACGGTCGCTGTAAACGGTGATCACGACCGGAGTCGGTGAGCCTTTTTCCAGCTTTTCTGTACGGGCGTTGAACGCCTTACAGAATTCCATGATGTTCACACCGTGCTGACCCAGAGCAGGACCAACGGGAGGGCTGGGGTTAGCACTGCCAGCCTTAACTTGCAGCTTGATATAAGCTGTGACTTTCTTAGCCATTACAAAAATACCTCAGAAATGGGTTCTAACGCCTCGGAGACATGCTCCTGCAAACGGCTCCCCAACTAATAAAGGGGCAGCGAATTATAATGACATTCGCTGCCCCTGACAACCGTTAACGAACAGAGTTTAATCAGCCCTTTTCGACCTGACCAAAATCCAGCTCTACCGGTGTAGAACGACCGAAGATCAAAACGGAGACCTTCACGCGGCTCTTTTCGTAATCCACCTCTTCAACGGTACCGTTGAAGTCGGCGAACGGACCATCAGCAACCCGCACCATTTCACCCGGTTCAAACAGGGTTTTCGGACGCGGCTTGTCGTGGGCATCTTGCAGACGATTGAGGATGGCATCCGCTTCTTTATCAGAGATAGGAGCAGGACGATCAGAGGTGCCACCAATGAAGCCCATGACGCGCGGTACGTTGCGTACCAAGTGCCATGTAGTCTCATCCATGATCATCTGAACCAGGACGTAGCCCGGGAAAAACTTGCGCTCACTCTTGCGCTTCTGGCCAGCGCGCATCTCGACCACTTCTTCGGTCGGGACCAGCACTTCACCGAACATGTCTTCCATGCCATGCATCTTGATATGTTCACGCAGGGATTTGGCAACACGGCCTTCATAGCCGGAAAACGCCTGCACCACATACCATCTCATACGTTGTTCACGTTGTTCAGTCATGGCTTATCCTTACACACCGGTAATCAGGTTGACCAACCAGACCAAGGCACCGTCCAGAATGAACAGCAACAGCCCCATCACGGCAGTCACCGCCAGCACAATCAGGGTTGTCTGAATGGCTTCCTGACGGGTCGGCCATACGACCTTGCGGACTTCCAGGCGAGACTCACGGGCAAATGCCAGTGTCGCCTTTCCCTTGGTGGTTTGCAGGGCTACTGCACCGGCAGCAGCAATGACAACGACCACACCCAGGGCGCGGACGGCAGCGACGACATCGTTGAGCAGGTAATTACCCACTACAGCGGCCGCCAGGATAATGAAAACCAGGCCCCAAAGCAGGGTATCCTTGCTTCCGCCCTGGCTCTCAGAACTAACACTCATACAACCCACCTGTATCTGACGTAACCAAAGACACAAAAGCCCCGTACGAGACGAGGTATATGGCAGGGGCGGCAGGACTCGAACCCGCAACCATCGGTTTTGGAGACCGCTGTTCTACCAATTCGAACTACGCCCCTGCATAAGAAAGCCCCTATTATAGGGGCTTTGCTTTATTTATGTAAGCCAAAGATTAAGCGATAACTTTAGCTACAACACCAGCACCTACGGTACGGCCACCTTCACGGATGGCGAAACGCAGGCCGTCGTCCATCGCGATCGGCGCAATCAGGGTAACAACCATCTTGATGTTGTCGCCCGGCATTACCATCTCTACACCTTCCGGCAGTTCGATGGTACCGGTCACGTCGGTAGTACGGAAGTAGAACTGCGGACGGTAGCCTTTGAAGAACGGGGTATGACGACCACCTTCTTCTTTGGACAGCACGTACACTTCAGATTCAAACTTGGTGTGCGGCTTGATGGTGCCCGGCTTGGCCAGTACCTGACCACGCTCTACGTCTTCACGCTTCACGCCACGCAGCAGCGCGCCGATGTTCTCGCCTGCACGACCTTCGTCCAGCAGTTTGCGGAACATTTCAACGCCGGTACAAGTGGTCTTGGTGGTATCTTTGATACCAACGATTTCCACTTCTTCACCAACTTTGACGATACCGCGCTCTACACGACCGGTTACTACGGTACCACGGCCAGCGATGGAGAATACGTCTTCGATAGGCATCAGGAACGGCAGGTCGATGGCACGCTCCGGCTCCGGAATGTAGGTGTCCAGGTGGCCAGCCAGTTCCAGAATCTTCTCTTCCCACTGAGCTTCGCCTTCCAGCGCTTTCAGTGCGGAACCACGGACTACCGGCAGGTCATCACCCGGGAAGTCGTACTCGGACAGCAGTTCGCGAACTTCCATCTCGACCAGTTCCAGCAGCTCTTCGTCATCTACCATGTCACACTTGTTCATGAACACGATGATGTACGGAACGCCTACCTGACGACCCAGCAGGATGTGCTCACGAGTCTGCGGCATCGGGCCGTCAGTCGCTGCTACTACCAGAATCGCGCCGTCCATCTGGGCAGCACCGGTGATCATGTTTTTAACGTAGTCGGCGTGACCCGGGCAGTCTACGTGCGCGTAGTGGCGGGTAGCGGTGTCGTATTCTACGTGGGAGGTGTTGATGGTGATACCACGCTCACGCTCTTCCGGTGCCTTGTCGATCTGGTCGAAGGCGAAAGCCTTACCACCGAAGTGCTTGGCCAGCACGTTGGTGATAGCGGCAGTCAGGGTGGTTTTACCGTGGTCAACGTGGCCGATGGTACCCACGTTAACGTGCGGTTTATTACGCTCAAATTTTTCTTTAGACATGATCGTCCCTCTAAACTAACGCTGAGTACGCGGTGGCAAGCTAACCACAGAACAGTTTATATGATGGATTTGAATCTGGTGGGGAAGAGAGGCTGGTGCTGACAGGCAGGTTCGATTGCCGAACTCACCCTAAGGTGTGGCTCTGCTATCGCCTGAGCCGTATCAGCATCTTGGAGCGGGCAGCGGGAATCGAACCCGCATCATCAGCTTGGAAGGCTGAGGTAATAGCCATTATACGATGCCCGCATTTCTCTAACCCAAAGAACTCAAACCGCAGAGAAATATGGTGGAGGGAGAAGGATTCGAACCTTCGAAGGCAGAGCCGTCAGATTTACAGTCTGATCCCTTTGGCCGCTCGGGAACCCCTCCAGTTGCATAAATGCCACAACGGTAATTCTGCTTGCACCCGTTGTTTTATCGCTTTTGCCGAGCAAATAGACGACAGACATCTAAGCGTCGCGCATTTTATGGTAAGCATTTTGGGGATGCAACCATTGCGCCTTGCAAAATGTGCATTATTGCCAGGAACCAGGCAAAAAAGGACTCACTCTCCGCTCGAAACCGTCGCTTCTCTTGTCGCTCCCCACCCCTTGGTGTATGGTCGCCCTGCCCAAGAAACAGTGATGACACCATGACGACAGAGCATAACCCCTATCTGCAATTCACCCGCGAACAATGGGCGTTATTGCGCGACTCGGTCCCTTTGACCCTGACCGAGCACGATCTGCAGACCCTGCGCGGGATCAATGAAAAGGTGTCATTGCAGGAGGTAGAAGAGATCTATCTGCCCCTCTCCCGCCTGCTCAACCTCTACGTCAAGGCCAAGCAACGCCGCAGTAGGGTACTGGAACAGTTTCTCGGTCAGTCCCGCGGCAAGGGTACCTACATCATCAGCATCGCCGGCAGCGTGGCGGGCGGCAAGAGCACCACGGCGCGCATCATGCAGGCACTGCTGGAGCGCTGGCCGGAACACCCGCGGGTGGAGCTGGTCACCACCGACGGCTTTCTCTATCCCAACAAGGTGCTGGAAGAGCGCGGCCTGATGCGCCGCAAGGGTTTCCCGGAATCCTATGACATCCGTCATCTGGTGGAATTTGTCGCCAACATCCGCGCCGGCCACGAAAAAGTCGAAGCGCCCGTCTACTCCCACCTTATCTACGACATCATCCCTGATGAGAAGAAGGTGGTGGAGCAGCCGGACATCCTGATCCTCGAAGGGCTCAATGTACTGCAGAGCGGCATGGATTATCCGCAGGAGCCCCATAGAGTCTTCGTCTCCGATTTCGTCGACTTCTCCATCTATGTGGATGCCGAGGCCGAGCTGCTGCGCACCTGGTATATCGAGCGCTTCCTCAAGTTCCGCAGCGGCGCTTTCTCGGATCCGGACTCCTACTTCCACCACTACGCCAAACTGGCGGAGAGCGAAGCAACCAAGATTGCCAACAACATCTGGCAAGATATCAACTATCTGAATTTGAAAGAGAACATACTGCCGACCCGGGAGCGGGCCAACCTGATCCTGACCAAGGGCAACGAGCACGCCATCGAGCAGATCAAGCTGCGCAAGTAGCAGCTACCAACACGAATCACAATGAAGAGGGGGCCCGCAGGCCCCCTCTTCTATTCATGACGCTCGCCACCGTCTTCAGTCACCCCGGCGCAGGGAGATCTCGCCGCCCAGGTAGAACTTGATCCCCTCTGCGGTCTCCAGCCGCAGGGCGCCGCGATCATCGATGCCGCGCGCCACGCCGCGGATCTCCTGCTCGCCCATCAGCAACCGCACCGGCCGGCCGGCGAAGTGGTCGAGCCGGTTCCAGTCCGCCACGAAGCTGGCGAGACCACTCTGCTCGAAGGTGAGCATGGCCTGCTGCAGGTGGTCGAGCACCCGGCCGGCCAGCAGATTGCGGTCCACCAGTTCCGGCTGGATGTGGCGCAGTTCGGACCAGGCCTGATCGATCCGCTCCCCCTCCCGGCTCGGCATCGCCAGATTGAGGCCAACCCCGATCACCAGGTGGCAGCTGGCACCGGCACTGCCGCTCATCTCCACCAGAATGCCCGCCAGTTTGCGGCCCTGATAGTAGAGATCGTTCGGCCATTTCAGCTCCACCCCCGGATAACCGAGGGATTCCAGCGCCTGCACCACGGCCACGCCGACCGCCAGACTCAGCCCCATGGCGGCCGCCATGCCCTGCTCGAGCCGCCAGTACATGCTGAGGATCAGCTGGCAACCAAAGGGGGAGACCCAGGGCTTGCCGCGACGACCACGACCGGCGGTCTGGCACTCGGCCAGGCAGCTCTCGCCGGAGCTCAGCTGATTGACCCGCTCCAGCAGGTACTGGTTGGTGGAGTCGATGACCGGAAAGCAGTGTACCGGCGCCATGGGCGCCAACGCCTGCAGCTGCACCTCGTCATAGAGCGCCATCGGCACCGCCAGCCGATAACCCTTGCCGGTCAAGCTGAACAGGTCCAGCCCCAGCTCCTTGAGCGCGGCCATGTGCTTGCTGACCGCCGCCCGGCTGATACCGAGCTGCTCACCCAGTTGTTCGCCGGAGTGAAACTGGCCGTCGCTGAGCAGGGTGATCAGGGTCTGTCTGATGGGGGTCAGGGTCATGAGAGCACCTCGTCGAGCCAGGTTTCACCGCTGCGCCCCATGAAGCGCACCTCGTGTTCCAGCAGCACGCCGAACTTCTGCTCCACGCTGTCGCGTACGTGAGCCGCCAGGGCGATAAGCTCCATGGCGCTGGCTCCGCCCAGGTTGACCAGCACCAGGGCCTGCTCCTGATGCACGGCGGCGCGGCCGATGGCAAACCCCTTGAGGCCGCACTGATCGATGAGCCAACCCGCGGCCAGCTTGGCCTGCCCGTCAGCGGCCGGGTAGCAGGGAAGGTGCGGGAATTGCTGCTTGAGCTGGTCGGCCTGCGCCGCCGTCACCACGGGGTTCTTGAAGAAGCTGCCCGCGTTGCCGAGCACGGCCGGATCCGGCAGCTTGGCCATGCGGGTGGCGCAGACGGTGTCGAAGATGGCCTGCGCCGAGGGCTGCTCACCGAGCGCGGCCAGCGGACCATAACCCGCCACCGGCTGCCAGGCCTTGGCGAGGCGCAGCCCGACGGCGGTGATGAAGTGGCTGTCCTGACAGGCGTGCTTGAAGATGCTGTCGCGATAGCCGAATCCGCAGGCGGCCGCCTCGATACGCTCCAGCTGGCCGCTCTGCCAGTTGAACGCCTCCACATAGGCACAGACGCTGGCCAGCTCGACCCCGTAGGCGCCGATATTCTGCACCGGAGCGGCCCCGACCGTGCCCGGGATCAGCGCCAGGTTCTCGAGCCCGAACCAGCCCTGCTGCAGGCTATGGCACACCAGCTCATGCCAGTTCTCGCCGGCCGCCACGTGCAGCAGCCAATGATCCCCCTCGTCGTGCAGCGTTATCCCCTTCAGACGGTTGAGCACTACGACACCGGCGAAGTCATCGCAAAACAGCACGTTGCTGCCACAACCCAGCACCAGCCGCGGCAAGTCGGCCAGCTCGGGGTTGGCTACCAGTTGCGGCAGATCGTCGATCCGTTCCACTTCGGCCAGCCAGCGGCAATGGGCATCGAGGGCGAGGGTGTTGAGCGTCAACAAGGAGGCGTAAGGGGTGAGTTTCATCTGCGTGTCCCGACAATGGCAAGCGGGCAGTCTACCTTATATTGCCGCCGGACGAAAAATCCGCCCCCCTTTTCGGACTCATGCCGCAGGAGTAGAGTATCCGGCTCCGACGCTTGAGGAAGTACTCATGAACAACCAATTTGCCGTCATCGGCCTGGGACTGTTTGGCAGCGCCCTGTGTGAAGAGCTGCAACGGCAGGATGCCGAGGTGCTGGCGATAGACATCGACGAGAGCAAGACCCGTCAGATAGCCACCCTCTGCAACCACGTCATCGTCGCCGATGCCACCGACGAGGCCACGGTAGCCGAGCTGGGGCTGGCCGACTTCGACATTGTCTTCGTCGCCATCGGTGACAACCTCGAGACCAGCATCCTCACCACCCTCGTCCTCAAGGAAGCCGGCGTGAAGAAGGTGTGGGTCAAGGCGCGCGACAAGTTCCACGCCAAGATCCTGCAGAAGGTGGGGGCCGACAAGGTGATCAACCCGGAGTGGGACATGGGCCGCCGGGTCGCCCAGAGCATGCTGGACAACCGGTTGTTCGACTATCTGGAGCTGGGCCACGACATGGTGCTGACCGAATTCGTCATCGGTTTGCCGCAAAATGGCCGCACCCTCGCCGACCTGCATCTGCTGCAGCAGACCGAACTGCAACTGCTGGCCATCAAGCGCGGCCAGGTGCTGCACAACGTGCTGACCGGCAAGATGGAGCTGCAACTGGGTGACATCCTGATCCTGGCAGGCAACAAGCACGCCATCGACCACTGGCTGGAAACCCTATGACCCGCTGGCGTAGCAACTACGCCTTCGCCCTGCACCGGGACGACGAGTCGCGCTGGAGCGAAGCCAAGCTGATCCTCGGCAGCTTCCTGATCATCCTGCTGGTCGGCACCCTGTTTCTGGTGCAGCCCTCCAGCCACAACGGCGAAGTGAGCTTCATCAACGCCCTGTTCACCGCCACCTCGGCCATCAGCGTGACCGGGCTCGGAGTGGTGGATACCGGCACCGCCTTCACCCTGCAGGGGCAGATCTTTCTGTTGATGCTGATGGAGATTGGCGGCCTCGGCCAGATGACCATGACCCTGCTGCTGATCGCCATGTTCAGCAAGCGGGTCGGTCTGCGCCAGCAGGTGCTGGCCAAGGAGGCGCTGGGCCAGGAGGGGTCGGTCAACATCATCCAGCTGGTGAAGCGGATCGTGCTGTTCGCCTTCATCGCCCAGCTCATCGGCACCGGCCTGATGGCCATCCGCTGGGTACCCGAGCTCGGCTGGGAGCGCGGCCTCTACGTCAGCTTCTTCCACGCGGTCTCGGCCTTCAACAACGCCGGCTTCTCGCTGTTTGCCAACAATCTTATGGACTACAGAGACGACCCCATCATCAGCCTGACCATAGCCGCGCTGATCATTCTGGGGGGGATCGGCTTCACCGTCATCGTCGACCTGGTGCGCAACCGCCGCTGGCGCAAGCTCAAGCTGCACAGCAAGCTGATGCTGATCATGACCCCGGCCCTGCTGCTGCTGGGTACCCTGATGTTCTGGCTGCTGGAGCACAACAACCCGGGTACCCTCGGCAAGGCCTCCTTCGGCGGTCAGTGGCTGGCGGCCTTCTTCCAGTCCACCAGCGCCCGTACCGCCGGCTTCAACTCCATCGACATCGGCCAGATGGTGCCCGCCTCCCTGTTGTTCATGATGATGCTGATGTTTGTCGGGGCCGGCGCCACCTCCACCGGTGGCGGTATCAAGGTGACCACCTTCGCGGTGGTGCTGCTGGCGACCAAGGCGTTTCTGACCAAACGCCCCCACGTCACCGCCTTCGGCCGCACCCTGTCACCCCAGATAGTGACCCGATCGCTCGCCATCATCATCGTCAGCACCATGGTGCTGATGCTGGCCATGTTCCTGCTGATGCTCACCGAGCAGCAATCCTTCGACAAGATCATGTTCGAGACCATCTCGGCGTTTGCCACCGTGGGGCTCTCCACCGGCATCACCGCCGGTCTGAGCGAACCCGGCAAGCTGATCCTGGTGCTGGTGATGATCTGCGGCCGTCTCGGCCCGCTGACCCTGGCCTTCATGCTGGCCCGCCCGAGCGAGACCCGCATCAAGTATCCGGAAGAAGCCGTCTACACCGGCTGATGACACCGGGGCCCGTCGCGGCCCCGGTCATTTGCGCTGCCGCGTCTTGAGCCAGCGTCCCGGGCTCATGCCGAACTCCCGTTCAAACGCCCGCCCAAAGGCGGTTCCACCGCTGTACCCCGCCCCCAGCGCCACCTGAGTGATGGACTCCCCTACCAGCAGCTGCTGACTGGCCAGCATCATGCGCCAGCGCGTCAGATAGCCCAGTGGCGTCTGCCCGGTCAGCGCCTGGAAATAGGCGGCGAAGCGGGCGCGCGACATGCCCGCCTCCCGTGCCAGCGTCTCGACCGTCCAGTGCTCGTCTCCCCGCTGATGCATGGCCGTGACGGCCCGCGCCAGACGCGGGTCAGAAAGCGCAGCCAGCATCCCCTGCCGGCAGAGCCCCTGTTCCACCAGATGACGCAGCAGCAGGATCAGCAGCACCTCCAGCAGACGGGAGATGATCGGTGGCTGACCGTAACGCTCGGCGAAGGCCTCCTCGAACAGCAGGGTCAGTACCGGCGCAATGGCCGGGATCGTCTGCAGCGGCAGCACCAAGGTATCCGGCAACGCCAGCTGCAGTGGTGAGTCTCCTGCCGGCCCGAACGACACGCTGGCGCACACCAGATCGCAGCCTGCCAGCTGGCAGGGTTCGAGCCTGTGTGCCTGCCCCCTGGCGTAGAGGATCAGGGTCGGCTCGGTCAGCAACAGGGGTTCACCCCCCTCTTCGCGCAGCAGCAGTTCGCCACGGCGCAACAGGTGCAGATGGCCGCCAGCGGGATAGTCGCTGCTGTGAGAGTGCTGACACAGGTTGCCGGCGAAAAAGAGACTGGCCTGGGGAGCGGCATGGGCCAGCAATATCGAGAGTGGATCCATATTTGAGACGCCTGGTAGTCAATGATGGACTCTGGGTGATAAACCGTACCATTAAAATCGGCATAGTGTCTCCCGTACCCATCCCAAACAGGAGCACATCATGAGTCGCATTCACGCCGTCGTGCAGCCCAAACCGGCTGCCGCCCCCACCTTCGCCGCCCTGAAAAGCAGCATGGGCATGGTCCCCAACCTATACGCAACCCTGGCCCATTCACCGGCCCTGCTCAACGGTCTGCTCGGCTTTGCCGACGCGCTGGGCAAGGGGCGGCTCAGCGCCCGCCAGCGGGAGCTGCTGGCACTGGCCATCGGTCAGGCCAACGCCTGCCAATACTGCCTGTCGGCCCACACCCTGCTGGCTGGCCGGGCCGGTTTCGATGACGACGCCATCCGGGCTGCCCGTCTCGCCCAGGCGGCGGATCCGCTCGATCACGCCCTGTTGCAGCTGGCGGTCGCCCTGGTCACCCAGCGCGGTGTCATCAGTGATGCGCAACTGGCCGCCGCCCGGGCGGCGGGCGTGGATGATGAGTTGATGATGGAGGTGCTGGGGCAGGTGGTCATCAATACCCTGACCAACTACGGCAATCATCTGGCGGCAACCGACATCGACTTCCCGCCGGTCACTCTCACCCCCTGACAAAGGAGCATGAATGGAACGCCATGACCGAGGTTTTCTGATCGCCCTCGTCGGGGTGGTGCTGACCCTGCTCTGGATCGGCGTGTTCAAGTTCACACCGACCGAGGCGGCGGCCATCCGGCCGCTGGTGGCAAGCCATCCGCTAATGAGCTGGCTCTATGCCGTGCTCTCGGAGCAAGCCGTCTCCAATCTGATCGGACTGGTCGAGATCCTGATCGCCGGCGGTCTGATTGCCGGCCTGTGGCGACCACGTCTGGGCTACTGGAGCAGCCTGGGGGCCATCCTGACCTTCCTCCTGACCCTCAGCTTTCTGCTGACCCTGCCGGGCGTCTGGAAGCTGGTCGACGGAGTGCCGGTCACCGAGTTCTTCATCTTCAAGGATCTGGTACTGCTCGGCGTTGCCTGGCACTACCTGAATTTGAGTCGCGCCAGACTGGCCGACGCCTGACGACAATGCCTTTTTGCGCCCCGACAGGGGCGCTTTTTTTATCAGGCAGCCTTGACCGGCCGCTTGCTCCCCCGCTTGGCTGTCCCGCTCGTACCACCAGCCGCAGTGCTGCGCTTGCGCTTGGTGAAGCGGCGCTTGTCGGCCCCGGGCGCCGCCTTGGGCAGGGCGCTGAAGCTGGCCCCCGAATCCTGTCTGGCGCCGTCGATCAGGCCCTTCAACTGCTCGGTCAGCGGCCCCATGAATTGCTGATAGCTCGTCTGCCGCTCGGCAATCCGGCCGAGGTGCTGCTCCCACAGCGCCGTCATGTCAGGGGTGGTCGCCGTGGCAGGCAACGCCTGAATGAGAGCTCGCCCGGTCGGAGTCGCCTTGATGCTCTTGCCCTGGCGCACCAGAAAACGCCGCTTGAACAGCAGATCGATGATGCCCGCCCGGGTCGCCTCGGTGCCGAGGCCGTCGGTCTCGCGCAGGGTCTTGCGGATCTCGGGATCCTGCACGTAGCGGGCGATGCCGGTCATGGCGGCCAGCAGAGTGGCATCGGTGAACGACTTGGGCGGCTGGGTCATCTTCTCCTGCAGCTCCCCCCGCTCGCACAGCAGCTGCTCGCCCTTGCGCAGGGCCGGCAGGGTCCCCGCCTCCTCCTCGTCATCTTCCTCCACCCCGAGCAACGCCTTCCAGCCCGCCTTGAGGATCCGCCGCGCCTTGGCCTGGAACAGGCCGCCGGCGATGCGCAGCAGCACCTTGCTGTCGTTGTACTCGAACGGCGGGTAGAACTGCAGCAGGTACTGACGGGCAATCAGGCCGTAAAGCTTCGCCTCGTCAGCCCCCAGCGTTGCCGGGTTGCCCTGCTTCTCGGTGGGGATGATGGCGTGGTGGGCATCCACCTTGCTGTCGTTCCACGCCTTGCTGCGGATCTTGCCGTCCGCCTCGCTCACCGCTTTGGCCAGCGCCGGCGCCGTGCTGGCGATGGCCTCCCGTACCTGGCCGGCCCGGTTGAAGTGATCGCTCGGCAGGTGACGGCTGTCGGATCTGGGGTAAGTAATGAGCTTGTGGCGCTCGTAGAGCCCCTGGCAGACGTCCAGCACCCGCTTGGCGTCCATGCCGAACCGCTTGGCGGCATCGATCTGCAGGCTGGAGAGGTTGTAGGGCAGCGGCGCCGCCTGCTTGCGGGCCTGCTCCTCCACCTCTTCCACCAGTGCGGGTTGACCCTGGATCCGCTCCACCACCTTGGCGGCCAGCGCCCGGTTGAGCACTCGCCCCTCCTCGTCCTGCCAGGGTAGACAGGCCTCGGAGGGCAACCACTTGGCGCTGAAGTGCTCGTTGCCTTCGGTCTGTAGATGGGCCAGCACCTCGAAGAAGGGTTTGGGCACGAAGGCTTCTATCTCGAGATCCCGCCGTACCACCAACCCCAGCAGCGGCGTCTGTACCCGACCGACCGACAGCAGCTCACTGCAACCCCCCTTGCGGCCAAGCAGGGTATAGGCCCGGGTCATGTTGATGCCGTAGAGCCAGTCGGCCCGGCTGCGGGCCAGCGCCGACACCGCCAGCGGCACGAACTCCTTGTTGTCTCTGAGCTTGTCGAGGGCTCGGCGTACCGCCGGCGGGTTGAGATCGCTGATGAGACAGCGCAGCACCGGCCTGGTTTTGCCGTAGCCGAGGAAATCGATCACCTCGTCCACCAGCAGTTGCCCCTCCCGGTCCGGGTCACCGGCGTTGACCACGCAGTCGGCTTGTTTGATCAGCCGCTTGATGACGGTGAGCTGGGTCTTGGTCTTCGGCTTGGCCACCAGTTGCCACTGGCTCGGGATGATGGGCAGCGATTCCATGCGCCACTGCTTGTAGGCGGCGTCATAGGCATCGGGCTCGGCCTGCTCCAGCAGATGGCCGATGCACCAGGTCACCACATCCCCCTGCGCGGTTTCGATAAAACCGTCCCCCTTCTTGTGGGGCTTGGGCAGCACGTCGGCAATGGCACGTCCCAGACTGGGCTTCTCGGCGATGAAGAGTCGCATGGCAAACACCTGAACACTGTATATGTGAACAGTATATAACGGGGCCCAGGCAAAGCCCAAGCCCTCCCCGGGCGCGAGGCGACAGGCCCTTGCCGAGGCAGGAACGATGAGAGGGGGTGGCGGGCGGGTGCACAGCACCGCCGGGTCGTGGATGGCAGGCCCAGGCTGGCCATGCTTCAAACGAGGACAAAAAAGACGGCAAAATCGCAGGAAGTTAAATTAAATTCAATTAAATGATAAATTACAAAATAATAAATGCATTTAAAATAACAATACAAAATATAAATCATGATAGAGGTCAATCAACTACCTCTCCATGGATACTACTATATTGGTAATATTTGATCGTAGGAAAACGCCGTCATGCTTGGAAAATTGTTGAGAAAAACCTGGTTCTGGCTACTGTTGCTCGGAGCCCTCTTGGGCGTTGCAGCGCTGGGGGTCACGGTGACCGTCATGCACAAGACCAGCTCCACCGAGTTCTGCGTCTCCTGTCACTCCATGCAGACCCCGCTGGCCGAGTATCAGGGCAGCGTCCACTTCCAGAACGTGAAGGGCATTCGTGCCGAGTGCGCCGACTGCCACATTCCGGGTGATCCCACCTCCTATCTGTGGACCAAGATCCGCGCCGTAAAGGATATCTATCACGAGGCGATGGGCACCCTCGACACCCCTGAGAAATATGAGGCTCACAAGCTGCGGATGGCGCAGTCGGTGTGGGACGAGCTGAAGGCCAACGACTCCGCCACCTGCCGCAGCTGCCACAGCTACGCGGCCATGGACATCCTGGCCCAGCGCCCCAACGCCCGTGCCGAACACCCGGTCGCCATCAAGGAGGGCCAGACCTGCATCGACTGCCACCGCGGCGTCGCCCACATCATGCCCGACATGAGCGGCCTGGCCGCCGCCGGTGCCAGCGAGCTGGCGCAAGCCGCCGCCCAGACTCCGGCCAGCGTCACCACCCGTTACGCCATCGCCACCACCCCGCTCTATCTGGATGCCGGCGCCAAGACCGACGAAGGCACCCTGATGCCCTCCACCCAGGTGGAAGTGCTGGCCAACGACAACGGCCGCGCCCAGGTGCGCATCGACGGTTGGCAGCAGGACGGGGTGAGCGAGGTGTTCTACGCCGCTCCCGGCAAGCGCATCCTGAGCACCCTGCTCGGCGACAAGGCCAAGGCGCAGCTCACCACCGGCAAGAGCGAAACCGACAGCGCCACCAACCTCACCTGGCATCAGGTCAGCCTGACCGCCTGGGTGGATCAGAGCCAGCTCATCGGCGATCAGGGCAAGCTGTGGCAGTACGCCTCCACCCTGATGTCCAACAACTGTACCGGCTGCCACGGCCTCACCGCACTGGATCACTTCAATGCCAACCAGTGGATCGGCGTCATCAAGGGGATGGAATCACGCACCTCCCTGACCCCGGAACAGGCACGCATGTTGACCCAATACGTCCAGAAACATGCCAGTGACATGAACGCGGCGCACTAAGGCTGGCACAGAGGAAATCGTCATGACTTTTTTTACCGATAAGCAAACCAATCTCTCCCGCCGCAACCTGCTCAAGGGGCTGGGCGCCTGCGCCGCCCTGCCGCTGCTGGCCGGCGTCTTCCCGAAGAGCGCGCTGGCCCAGGCCATCAGCACGGCGCTTGAACAGTTCCCGACCCTGGTGCCGGCCCAGAAAGGCATCCTGACCGGCGCCCACTGGGGGGCTTTCGAGGCCATCGTTGAAGATGGCCGCATGGTGCGGGTCCAGCCGGTGGCCGATGATCCGGCCCCCAACGATCTCATCGACATGGCGCCGTTCCAGGTCCACGCCAAGAACCGCATCAAGTACCCCATGGTGCGCAAGAGCTGGCTGGAACAGGGCCCGGGCGCCAAGCCCGAACTACGCGGTGCCGACGAGTGGGTACGGGTGAGCTGGGAGAAGGCCATCGCCCTGGTGGCCGGCGAGATAGGCAGGGTGCAGCGCGACTTCGGCCCGCAGGCGATCCACGCCGGTTCCTACGGCTGGAAGAGCGTCGGCATGTTCCACAACAGCCGCACTCTGCTGCACCGCCTGATGAACCTGGCGGGCGGCTTCACCGGCTATGCCGGCGACTACTCCGCCGGCGCCGCCCAGGTGATCATGTCCCACGTGATGGGCTCCATCGAGGTGTATGAGCAGCAGACCGCCTGGCCCAACGTCATCGAGCACGCCGAACTGGTGGTGCTGTGGGGGGTCAACGCCCAGGTCACCCTGAAGAACAGCTGGAACATGCCGGATCACGAGGGTCAGGCCGGCTTCAAGGCGCTCAAGGAGAAGGGTACCCGCATCATCAGCATCGACCCGGTCTACAACGAAACCGCCAAGCTGGCCGGGGCCGAGTGGATTGCGCCGAACGCCTACACCGACGTGGCCATGATGCTGGGGGTAGCCCACACCCTCTACAGCGAGCAGAAGCACGATCAGGCCTTCCTCGACCGCTACACCACCGGCTTCGACAAGTTCCTCGCCTATCTGCTCGGCCAGGAAGACGGCCAGCCGAAGAGCGCCGAGTGGGCGAGCACCATCTGCGGCGTCGATGCCAAGGTGATCCGCCAGCTGGCCCTCGACATGGCATCCAAGCGCACCATGATCATGGCGGGCTGGGGCATGCAGCGGCAGCAGCACGGTGAGCAGCCCAACTGGATGCTGGTCACCCTGGCCGCCATGCTGGGCCAGATCGGCCTGCCGGGCGGCGGTTACGGCTTCAGCTACCACTACTCTTCCGGTGGTAGCCCCACCGCCAAGGGCGGCATCCTGGCGGGCATCTCCGCCGGCAATGCGCCGAAGAACGGACCGGCGCCGATCCCGGTGGCCCGCATCGCCGACTGTCTGGCCAACCCCGGCAAGACCATCGACTTCAACGGCCGCAAGGTGACCTACCCGGACATCAAGCTGGTCTACGTGGCGGGCGGCAACCCCTTCCACCACCACCAGGACACCAACAACCTGGTCAAGGCCTGGCGCAAGCCGCAGACCGTGATCGTGCACGAGCCCTACTGGACCGCCACCGCCAAGCACGCCGACATCGTCCTGCCGGCCACCACCAGCTACGAGCGCAACGATCTGGAGATGGGCGGCGACTACTCCCAGCGCTACGTCTTCCCGATGCACCAGTGCGTGCCGCCCCAGTTCGAGGCGCGCAACGACTTCGACATCTTCCGCGACGTGGCCGCCAAGCTGGGCCTGCAGGAGCAGTACACCGAAGGCAAGGACGAGATGCTGTGGCTCAAGCAGATGTATGACGGCATGGCCGCCCAGGCCCGTGGCGCCCGGGTGGCGCTGCCGCCGTTCAACATGTTCTGGGAGTCCAACAACTACATCCGCTTCCCGGTGCCCGAGGCGAACCGCCAGTGGATCCGTCACGCCGATTTTCGCGAGAACCCGCTGCTCAACCCGCTCGGCACCCCGTCCGGCAAGATCGAGATCTTCTCCAGCACGGTGGCCAGCATGGGTTATGCCGACTGCGCCGGCCATCCCAAGTGGTATGAGCCCAAGGAGTGGATCAAGAGCAAAGAGGCGACCCACTATCCGCTGTCGCTCAACACCTCCCACCCGACCCAGCGGCTGCACTCCCAGCTCGACAACACCCCGCTGCGGGACAAGTTCGCCGTCGCCGATCGCGAGGCGATCCTGATCCACCCGGACGACGCCAAGGCACGCGGCATTCAGGATGGCGATCTGGTGCGGGCCTTCAACGACCGCGGCCAGATCCTGGTGGGGGCCCTGCTCTCGACCGACATCCGCCCGGGGGTGGTGCGGGTGTGCGAAGGGGCCTGGTTCGATCCGGCCAAACCGGGCGAGGCGGGGAGCCTGTGCAAGAACGGCAACGTCAACTGCCTCACCTTCGACGAGGGCACCTCCAGCCTGGCGCAGGGCAACTGCGGTCACATGGCCCAGCTGCAGATCGAGAAGTACCAGGGCCCGGCCCCGGTCAACACCGCCCACGCGGTGCCGGCCAACGCCTGAGCAGAGGACTGAGCAACAAAAACGGCGCCATCAAGGCGCCGTTTTCTTATCGCGGTTTGTGGTGTGACTCAGAAGTCACCTTCAACCATCTACTCTTCCGCATACTCCACCCGTTTTGCAGCAAGAGCACGGAAAAGGTGGCTTAGAAGTCCCCTTCCACCATGTACTCTTCCGCACACTCCACCAGCTGGGGCCAGAGTTCTTCCGGCACCCAGGCATCCGGGTCATCTTCATCCCCGTCGTACTGGCTCCAGAAATAGCGGCGCAGGCCGGAGGCGAAGTCATCGCTCAGCTCGGCCAGCTCGGAGAGCGGCCCCAGCCAGGCGATGCGACGCAGGCCGGAGGCGAGATCGTTGATGGCGTCCATCAGGCCGCGATCGTCGAAGCTCTGCTCCACCAGCAGGGTGAAGCGCTCGCGCGCCCGCTCGGTCTGATCCTCATCCAGCTCGCCCACGTCGGCCAGCAGGTCGACGAAATCTTCCAGCAGGAAGGCAATCAGGCTGTCGCGATCCTCAAACCACTGGATCTGGGCCCCCTTGGTGCCCAGCACGGAGGCATCGAACGAATCGTCGAGGTGACACAGTGCCCATGGATCATCGGTCATGGTTCTCTTCCTCAGGCTAAAACAGGTGCCATATCTTATGCCTAGCTCTCTACTCTTGCCACCTTGGGCAACGAGAGAGAAGCCGCCAGCCCGCCGAGTTCGGCGCGCCCCATGATGAGGCTGCCGCGATAGGCTTCCGCCAGATCGGAGACGATGTTGAGACCCAGACCCGAACCAGGCACCTTCTCGTCGAGCCGCACCCCGCGCAGCACCGCCTTGGCGATCTGATCCTCGCTCATGCCGGGACCGTCATCCTCGATGCGCAGGGTGATCCAGCCCCCCAGCTCGGCGCTGGAGATGCGCAGCCGGCCGGCCGACCACTTGAAGGCGTTCTCCAGCAGGTTGCCCACCATCTCGTCGAAGTCCTGCTCCTCCACCCCGACCGCCAGGGTGGCCGGCACCTGCAGGTCCACTTCCCGGCCCGGATAGAGGCGGGAGAAGGCGCGGCAGATGTATTCCACCCGCGCCCGCACCGGGGTCGACACCCCGAGGATCTTGGCGGCGCCGGTCACCCGCGCCTTGCCGAGGTGGTAATCGATGTGGCGCTGGATCTGATCGAGCTGCTCGCCGAGAGCGGCCTGATCTTCCGGCGGCAGCTGAGCCACCTGGTTGCGCATGATGCTGAGCGGCGTCTTGAGGGCGTGGGCCAGGTTGCCAGTGTGAGAGCGGGCCCGCTGCAGCAGCTCGCCATAGTGGTGCAGCAGCCGGTTGATGTCTTCCACCAGCGGCTGGATCTCCAACGGATAGCGCAGCCGGAACCCCTCCTGATGGCCCTGATGGACCCGGCTCAATTCGCGGCGCAACAGGTGCAGCGGCCGCAAGCCGTAGACGATCTGGAACATGAAGCCGAGCACCAGCCCGGTCGCGGCAAAGCCGAGGCCGAGGAACAGGCTGATGCGGGTCTTCTTCAGGGTCTGGGTCAGGGCGCTGCTGTCCTTGGCCATCACCAGGGTGAACACCCGATCCGAACCGGGCAGCAGCACGGTACGGGTCATGATCAGCAGCGGCTCCTTGTTGGGCCCCTTGCCGACGAAGAGATCCGGATCGCCGAAGGCCGACTTCAGGCCGTGCACGTCGAGGTGCACATCCCACAGGGAGCGGGAGCGGCTGACCACGCTCTCCCCCAGCTCCAGCTGCCAGTAGTAACCGGAGTAGGGCTGGCGAAAGCGGGGATCGGCCATGGGTTCGGTGACCACCGGCAAACCATCCGGCTGGATCTCGAGGCGGGAGAGCAGATCGTAGAGCTGCAGGCGCAGGCCGTCGGCCTCCGCCTCCTGCCAGTAGTTGCGCATCATGGTCTGCAGACTGAAGCCGGTGGCGAATAGGAACAGGCCGCACCAGACCATGGCGATGACCACCAGCCGCCCCCGCAGGGTACGTACCAGCCTCATTCAGCCGCTCCGGCGCACGAGGGCATCAAGTGCCAGCTCATTCGTTGATCCGGTAGCCGAGACCGCGCACCGTCTCGATGAGATCGGAGTGGGTCTTCTTGCGGATCCGGCCGATGAACACCTCTACCGTGTTGGAGTCGCGGTCGAAATCCTGGGCGTAGATGTGGTCGATCAGCTCGCTGCGCGACACCACCTTGCCCCTGTGCTGCATCAGATAGCCGAGCACCCGGAACTCGTGGGCGGTCAGCTTGATGGGGGTGCCTTCGTACCACACCTGGGATGCCGCCATGTCGAGCCGCACCCCGCCGATCTCCAGGATCGAGCTGGCGTTGCCCGCCGCCCGCCGCACCAGGGCATGGACCCGGGCCACCAGCTCGGCCACCTGGAACGGCTTGGTGAGGTAGTCGTCAGCCCCGGCGTTGAGCCCCTCGATCTTCTCGTGCAGCTGGCCACGGGCGGTCAGCACCAGTACCGGGGTGTCGATCCCCTTGCTGCGCCACTCTTTGAGCACGCTCAGGCCGTCGCGGCCCGGCAGACCGAGATCCAGAATGATGGCGTCGTAGGGCTCGGTCTCGCCGAGAAAGCCGGCCTCGTTGCCATCGTGGCAGAGGTCGGTCACGAAACCGGACAGGCGCAGCTGTTCCGCCAGCTGGCCCGCCAGGGTCTTCTCATCTTCAACTATCAGAATTCGCATAAATTGGGTATCCAAAGCAGGGTTGTGCCGGTACCGGCGGCAGTTGGAGAAGGAGCCGAATGGCGGCGCGTTCGCGGACTCACTCCATCACTCCTCTTCCGGGGGCGGACGCGGTTCGAACAGCCGCTCCAGATGATGGCCCTTGAGCCACACCATCTCCAGGTTGTCGGCCCGATAGCCCACCTTGATGACGCTGTTCTCGCTGTCGATCAGCTTGAGTTCGTACAGCCAGATGCCGTCCTCCTCCCCCAGATCGACCCGCAGCACCCGTACCGGCAGGCGGGAAGCCACCTCCATCACCTCATGAAAGGGGCGCACCCGTCCCTCGCTGACAGCCTGCTGCAGCAAGGCCTCGTTCGGCGTGGCCGCCTGTGCCAGTGCCGGCAGCAGCAACCCAAGCAGAGACAGGGCTCTATTCATGGATGATTCATCTCCCAAAACCTAACATAATGCCGTTTATAGTCTGCCAGCCATGAATCCGGAATGAATATGATCCGACGCAGTTTCCTGCTGATCCTTTGCCTCTTCTCCACCCTCGGCTGGGCGGCCGAGAGCCGTCTCGACATGGCCGGGCTGGTCAAACTGCTGGTGGCCCAAGGGTATCACGACATTCGGGAAGTGGAGCTGGAAGGGGACAAATTCGAGGTGGAAACTCTGGATGCCCAGGGGCAGCGGGTACGACTCCTGGTGGACGCCCATACGGGTGACATCAAAAAAGAGGCCGACTAGGCCTCTTTTTTATGGCGGGTTGCCGGGGCGGCGCACTGCCGGCCTCATGCCTCCCTCAGTTTCTGCGGCCGAAGCCGGCGCCAGGGGCGCAGCAGCTTGTCGCGACGTGGCACCAGCAGGGCGCAGGCCAGCAGCAGATAGATGAGCGGCTCCTGCCAGCCGCTCTTGAGCGACCACCAGTAGTGCACCGGTACCAGCAGGGCCACCGCGTAGATCCAGTTGTGCAGCTGCTGCCAGGCCGGCCCCATGCGCCGCAGCAGGGCCGGGATCGAGGTAAGGCTGAGCGCCAGCAGCAACAGCAGCGCCACCATCCCCACCACTATGTAGCTGCGCTTGACCAGCTCGCCGCCAATCAGCCCCCAGTCAAACTGCAGATCCAGCCCCAGCCAGACCATGAAATGCAGACCGGCCCAAGCGGCGCACCAGAGTCCGAGCGGGCGGCGCAGCTTGATGAGCTGTCCCTGCCGCCAGCGTTTGGCCAGCGGCGACACCAGCAGGGTGAGCAGCAGCAGGTTGAGCGCCCCCTTGCCCAGATAGTGGGTCAGCCCCTGTACCGGATCCCCTCCCAGCAGGCCGCCGGGCACGGCCACCAGCAGCCAGAGCAGAAACCCCAGCGAGGCGAGGTGTACCAGCGCCCGCAGCAGGGTGATGTGACGCGCCGTCAGTCGCAGAGTCATGGTGTCAGCTCCTCTCGTCTCAATACCATTTGCGCAGATCCATGCCCTGATAGAGGGACGCCACCTCATCGGCATAGCCATTGAATGGCAGGGTCGGCTGGCGCTTGGCCCCGAAGATGCCCCCCTCGCCGATGAAGCGCTCGCTGGCCTGACTCCAGCGCGGGTGATCCACCGCCGGATTGACGTTGGCGTAGAAGCCATATTCGTTGGGAGCCAGCAGGTTCCAGGTGGTGGGCGGCATCTCCTCCACCAGCCGGATGGATACGATGCTCTTGATGCTCTTGAAGCCGTACTTCCAGGGCACCACCAGCCGGATCGGCGCACCGTTCTGGGCCGGCAGCGCCTTGCCATAGAGCCCCATCGCCAGGAAGGAGAGCGGGTGCATCGCCTCGTCGATGCGCAGCCCCTCGACATAGGGGTAGTCGATGCCGCCACCGAGGGAACGCGACGCCTGTCCCGGCAGCTGTTCCGGATCATAGAGAGTCTCGAACGCCACGAACTTGGCGCGACTGGTGGGCTCGGCCCGGCGGATCAGATCCGCCAGCGCGATGCCGCTCCAGGGCAGCACCATGGACCAGGCCTCCACGCAGCGCAGCCGGTAGATGCGCTCCTCCAGCGTGCTCTTGTTGATGAGATCCCACACGTCCAGGGTAAACGGCTTGGCCACCTCCCCTTCCACCTTCAGGGTCCAGGGCTCCGGCTTGAGGTAGTGGCCGTTGCGGGCCGGATCCCCCTTGTCGGTGCCGAGCTCGTAGAAGTTGTTGTGGGTGGTGGCCTTCTCCTCCGGCGTGAGGATCAGCCCCTCCGGCCGGGCGGCGGCGTGGATGTTGAGCGCCCGAGTGGCGACCGGCGCCGGCTTGTCGCCAGAGAAGAGATCGAGCACCCCGGCCTGGGTCGGAAACGCCAGGGTGGCGGCGCCGAGCCCCAGCCCTTTCAGGATCAGGCGGCGATCCTGATAGACGGCTTCCGGCGTGACGTCCTGTTCGGTGAGGTGGTGGGCAGAGCGGCGCTTGAGCAACATGGAAAAACTCCCGGGGCGATGAGGGTAACAATCATAAGACCCGCCCCGGCCGAGTTTTATTTCACGGAAAATTACATGAATTGATAGAGGGGCAGTGCCTTGGCCATGGTTCCGACCAAAAACAGCACTACGAACACCAGCAGGGGAACGATCACATTTGGCACCATCAGACTCACTCCATGAGCAGGACAGGGCCTCTAACTATGGAGCAGGGACCAGCGCCTCACCATGAAATATTTTCGCGAGCGCAAGCGTATTCCTGAGTTGAAATGAGTGATGCAGATCACACACAATCCCGCCCCTGCTTGCCGCCCCTCTTGCGCGGGGTAGGCTCCCTTTTTTCCGAATTTCACTACTGAAGAGTCACGCCATGAGCCCATTGATCGCCATCGCCATCACGACCGGGATCCTCTCCGCCGTCTGGGGCTGGGTCGCCGTTACCCTCGGCCTCATCTCCTGGGTCGGCTTCCTCGGCTGCACCAGCTATTTTGCCTCCAGCGGCGGCTACAAGGCGCTGCTGCAGACCCTGCTGTGCAATGCCAGCGGCATGCTGTGGGCCCTGCTGCTGATTCATGGTGACGCCTGGTGGGGCGCCGGCGTGGCGGGCTACCTGATGACCGGGGTGGTGGCCACCCTGATGTGCGTGCAGGCCAAGCAGCAGTGGCTCGGCTACATTCCCGGCACCTTCGCCGGTTGCTGCGCCACCTTCGGCGCGGCGGGAGAGTGGCGACTGATCCTGCCGTCACTGGTGATTGGTGCGCTGTTCGGCTACCTGATGAAGGCGAGCGGCCTCTGGCTCTCCCACAAAACCCAGGCCACCGCTGGCGTCACCGATCCGGCCTGATCCTGGCGATGTGACCGATCCGGTCTGAAACAAGAGGGGCGGTCCGTCACCGACGGGCCGCCCCTCTGTCATTTATCCCTTCTATCCCTTCGACTTGAAGTTCGCGGCTTCGATGCCGTGCCGATTCAACAGCTTGTAGAAGTCGGTGCGGTTTCTGCCCGCCATGTTGGCCGCCAGGGTCACATTGCCTTCGGTGGTGCGCAGCAGCCGGATCAGATACTCCTTCTCGAACTCGGCCCGTGCCTCGTTGAACGAAGGGATGCCACCACTGCCGCCGCTCAGCGCCGACTCCACCATGGCGGCGCCGATCACCGGGCTGCAGCAGAGGCTGGCCAGCTGCTCCACCACGCTGCAGAGCTGGCGCACGTTGCCGGGCCAACCCGCCGCCGCCAGCAGGGCCAGCGCCTCCGGCGAGAAGCCGAGGGCGGCGCAGTCGCCGTGGCGGCTGCGATAATCATCCAGCGCCTGCCTGGCCAGCAGCGGAATGTCTTCGCTGCGGGCGCTGAGGGGGGGCAAGGTGATGTTGGCCACGTTGAGCCGATAGAAGAGATCTTCCCGAAAGCGCCCCTCCTCCATCGCCGCCACCAGATCCTGATGGCTGGAGCTGATGACCCGCACCTCGGGCGTGCCCTGGCCGTACTCCTGCAGCACCTGCAGCAGCTTGGCCTGCAGCGATTCCGACAGGTCCCCTATCTCGTCGAGAAACAGGGTCGCTCCCTTGGCCTGTTCAAACAGGCCGGACTGGCCATCCTCGCCGAACAACTGCAGATCCAGCACCGCCCACGGCAGCGCGGCACAGTTGATGACGTGCAGCGGCTTGTCACGCCGGCTGCTGGCCTGGTGCAGCGCCTGGGTCATGACGCCCTTGCCGGAACCGGAAGGGCCCATGATCAGCACGGGCACCTCCATGGCGGCGATGCTGCCAGCCTGGATCAGCAACTGCTCCATCTGCGGGTTGCGGGTCAGGATCAGCGACTGCCAATCCTGTCGCTGCTTTGGGCGCGTCAGGCTCAACGCGTGCTCTATGGTGGCGAACAGCTCATCCTTGTCGATGGGCTTGGTGAGAAAGCTGAACACCCCGGAGCGGGTTGCCTGGATGGCATCGGGAATGGTGCCGTGGGCGGTCATGATGATGACCGGCAGCCCCAGCCACTGGGACTGGATCCGCTCGAACAATGCCAGCCCGTCCATGCCGGCCATGCGCAGATCGCTCAGCACCAGATCGGCCCGTTGCTGGCGCAGCCGATCCAGCGCCCCTTCGGCACTGTCGGCGGTATCCACCTCATAGCCCTGGCTGCGCAGGCGCATGCTCATCAGCTTGAGCAGGCTGGCATCGTCATCGACCAGCAGGATGCGACTCATTTCAGCGCCTCGCCATTGCCGTTCAGCTTGCGCTGATTGAGTTGATCATCGATGGCGGAGAGTTGCTCGATCTGGCGGCGCAGACGCTGCACCTCCTGACTCTGATCGTCGCGCCGGCTGTCGCGGGCCAGCAGCTCCTCGCCGAGGGCTATCCAGCTGCGCAGGAAAGCCTGAGCATCCAGCCCCAACTCCGGCAGCAGGCTCTTGAGCTTGTCCAGACCAGCCCGCCGGCTGGCCACCGACTCGGACGGGTGGGTGTTGACCATGGCCAGGCTGACCCGGCTCTCGATATCGGTCGCACCCTTGAGGCGCTGGCGCTCCTGGGCCCGCTGCTGGGCATGGCTGGCCAGCAGCCAGTCCGAGTATTGCAGGCGCACCTGCATCTCCTTGTTGGCAAACTCCATCCGTTTGGCGAGGGCGAGATCCGGCGACGCCGCCGGGTCACGCGCTGGCAGCAGGGAACAGCCTGTGAGCAGGCTCATCATCAATACCGGAACAACACAATGTTTCATCTTGGGCTTCACTTCAACGTCAACCGGAAACAGACATCCGCCTGTTCATCTTCAACCAATACCAACTCGCCGCCAAGGCTCATCGCCGATTCCCGGGCGATGGAGAGCCCCATTCCGGAGCCTTTCAGCAGCCCCTGGCGCACAATACTGCCCTGCTCGAAGGGCTCGAAGATCCGTTCCCGCTCGGCCAGCGGAATCGCGGGCCCTTCGTTGGCCACCTCCAGCCAGCTGCCGTTGCCATCCTGCCCGGCGCGGATCCAGATCTGCCCGCCGCTGGCGCCGTAGCTGACCGCATTGGAGAACAGATTATCGAGGATCAGCCGCAGGCGATATGGCTCGGCCTGCAGGGTGATCGGATCGGTCGGCAAGTGTACACTGATTTGTTTGGATTCCAGCGCCAGCCGGTACTCTGCAGACAATTCTGACAGCAGGGGCGCCAGCGCCACCGGGGTCAGGGTGAACACCTCCTGCTGGCTGAGCCGGTTGAAGTCGAGCAGTCGTTCGATCAGGGTCTGCAGCCGGCGGCTGTTCTCCTCCAGCATCTGGCAGATCTCCTGCTGATCCGGAGTGAGCGGCCCTACAAGCTGCTCGGAGAGCAGATCCGCCCCTTCCCGCAGCACCGCCAGCGGGGTCTTCAGCTCGTGGGAAACATGGCGCAGGAACTGGTATTTCTGCTGCTCCAGTTCCTTCAATTTATCGTGCAACCAGACGATCCGCTCCCCCAGCAATACCAGTTCGGCCGGCCCGTCCACCGGGCGTTTGTCCGGTTCCACACCGGCACCCAGACTCAAGATCCGCGACTCAATCTGACGCACCGGGTGGATGATCAGATAGGTAAACAGCAGCACCAGCAGCAGGCTGAGCACCGCCACGAAACCGCTGACCCACCAGATCTCCGTCATCAAGGCGGCGATGGTCGCCCGCACCCGGCTGACATGCTCATCTACCTGGCTGCGAGTGATAATCTCAAGCTGCTGATTAACCTGATTAAATTCATCAAATTTGGGGCTGTTTGACTCGGCCTTGGCGCGGGCGAGATCCTGCAGGCTGTCGAGCCAGGCGAGCGCCTGCTCGAGACCCGTGTAAGCCTCGGCATCCGGGATGGAGCTCTGGTGAGCGGCGAGCAGGCTGCGATAACTCGCCAGCTGCTGCTGATAACTGGCCAGGATGCGCTCATCCCCCAGCACCGCATAGCGACGAAGAGTACGTTCAAGATCAATGGCTTGGGTGGTCAGCAGCGTCGCTCGACGGGTGTCGCGCACCGCCCGTTCCAGCTCGTCGCTGGTCAACTGGCTGAGGTGTTCGAGGGACTGGCTGTCGTGCCAGATCATGCCGCCCAGAGGCATCAACACCAGAACGAACCCCATCAATACCACTTGTAGCAGGGAGCGTGGGCGTACCTTGGTCATCTTGGACTATCTCAATTCAGCAGGGGTGGGTCAGCATATCTGCACTCCCCCAAAAAGCAAAACCGGCCAGGGGGCCGGTTCATGCTGCAGCTTGGGCATCACGCCAGACCGACGGATGCCACACAGATAATCAGGATCATGGCCAACGCACCAGATGCGGTCAGCAGTGCCCATTTCAGTTCCACGCTCATGCAAACCTCCTTTCTTGCCAAGATGATAGAGCCTGATCACAACAGACAAACCGATGTTAATGCATAGTTAACCCGATAACCGTGAGCTGTGTATGAATTTCAGATGAGCCCCATCCAAGGACCGGTGACATGTTCTATCTGTGTAGCATTGGATCGAATCTTGATCCCCATCAGCACGTCAGTCAGGCGGTCGGCGAGCTGCTCGTTCACTTTGGCCGCCTGCAGCTGAGCTCGGTGATCCAGACCAAGCCGGTCGGGATGCACTCCAGCCATGATTTCCTCAACTGCCTGTTCGTCGCCGAGAGCGAGCTGGCACCGCACCAGCTCAAGGCACACTTCGTCGCCATGGAGCTGGCCCACGGCCGGGATCGCAGCGATCCGCGCTGCAAGGTGCTGGACCGGCCGCTGGACATCGACATCCTGGCCAGCAGCCAGAGCGATGACTTCTCCACCGCCCGGGTCGATGCCTATCTCGACGAGCTGCTGGCGGAGCTCTATGGCCGTGGCCAGGTGCATGATCGCAAGGTGACCCTGCCGCTGCACACCCGCTTGATGGCGGGCAAGGTGATCGAGGAGCGCCAGGTCGGCCTCGCCCCCATCGCCCTGCAGCAGGAGATGGCCACCCCCGCCGCGCTCCTGCGCTGACCCCTAGATGACGGCCAGACTGCGGCCACCATCCACCCGGATGCTGGCCCCGGTCATGTAGTCGTTCTGCATCAACAGCTGAACCGCCTGCCAGATGGGCTCCAGCCCCCCTTCCCGCGCCAGCGGCGTCTTCGCCAGCACCTGCTGGCGCCACGCATCGCCATGTTCGTCGAGAAACAGAATGGGGCCCGGCTCTATGGTGTTGACCCGCACGGCCGGCGCCAGCTCGCGAGCAAAGCTCATGGCCAGAGAGTGGGCCCCCGCCTTGGTGGCCACATAGCTGGCAAACTGGGGTGCCGGCGCATGGATGTAGATGTCGGTGATGTGGATGATGCCGGCATTGGCGTTGCGCGCCAGCTGGGGCGCCAGCGCCCGGTTGAGCTGGAAGGGAGCCGCCATGTGCACCCGGTAGAACTGATCAAACTGGGCCAGCTGTGCCGCTGGATCCGCCGCCTGCGGCTCAAACGCCGAGGCGTTGTGGATCACCAGCGCCAGATCCTGATGGACCGCCAGCGCCTCGATCAGCTTGCCGACCTCCTCCTCGCGCGCGAAATCCGCCTGCACCAGCTCGACCCCCAGCGCCCGCAGTCGCGCCAGCTCGGGTCGTTCGCTGCGATAGCTGCCCGTCACCTGCCAACCCGCCGCCACCAGCTGTTCGCACAGATAGAAACCAAGCCGGCGGCCACACCCCGTCACCAATGCACGCATACCCTCTCCTTGATTGTCCGGCCGGGGGATACCTATCGATCCCCACGGCACAAGCCATTGGCCGTGGCCGCCACCCGGCGGGCATAGTGGCGCCATTGCCACCTTAACGGAGCCACTTCCATGTTACAGATCCGCGATCACATGAGCCGTTCGACCCACTCCCTCACCCCGCAGCTCGGCCTGGCCGAGGCGCTGGACCGGCTGCATGACTCAGGCCTGAGCGGCCTGCCGGTGCTGGACCCGCAGCAGCGGCTGATCGGTTTTCTCTCCGAGCAGGATTGCATCCCGAGCCTGCTCACCGGCAGCTATCACTGCGATACCCGCACCCGGGTCGAGGATCTGATGAGCCGGACACCGCTCTCGGTCAGCCCGGATGACAGCATACTGGATCTGGCCCGCCAGATGACCGAGGCCAGACCCAAGGTCTATCCAGTGCTGGAGGGGAACCGGGTAGTCGGCATCATCAGCCGCCGACAGGTCATGCAGGCTCTCAACGCCCAGATGAAGGGCTGCCTGCCCACCTAAATCTGGTAGCGCCCCTTGTCGCCGATATCGAAGTGCAGCGGCATGCGCCACTTGGCCAGGGAGAGCAAACAGAGCAGCAACCCGCACACCAGCGCCACCAGGGCGGCGGCCCAGCCGATGCCGGCCAGCTCCAGCAGCCACAACAGGGGCAGCAACAGAGGGACCGCCCTGATCCCCGGAATGGCGAAGCAGAACTGCTCCTTGAAGGCCAGCCCCGCCAGTGTGGCCAACGCCGCCCCCAGCACCAGCACATCCGGCGCCCCGCTCGCACTGAGCAGCAGGGCGCCCCAGCCCAGCCCCTGCAGCACAAAGCGAATGCGCTTGTCATAGACATGCAGGCATAACCCGCATACCCCGCTGGCCACGGCCAGCGCCACCAGCCAGCTCGCCGGCGCCAAAAAATCCTGCCCGAGCAGCAGGCTTGCCCCTCGACACAGCAGCAGCAAGGCTGCCAGACTCAAGCCAATGCGATAGAGGCAGACCGACACTCTGTCGATGCCGTCCAGCTCGCTTTCTATTTCAGGGTTTGCCATCGGCGGTCGCCTCTGTTGCAGGTAGGGGCCAATATACTTGAATTATGCCCGCGAGCGATTCCCTATTCCGTGCAGGAGATGTGGTTTGCGAAGATTCATTCTGCTCTGCCTGTTGTTCCCCCTCTGGCTGCAGGCCAAAGAGTTGATCATCGGTGGCACCCTGGAGCCGCCGCTGAAGTTTCTGGATGCACAGGGCGTTCCCCATGGTCTGGACGTGGACGTGGTCAGCACCATCTTCGGCAAGCTGCGCATTCCCATCCGCATCGAGCTGACCGACTCCGGCGCCCGGCTGACCCGCAACGCCGAAACCGGGGTGTACGATCTGGTGATGACCCACTCCTACAAGCCGGAGCGGGAGCGCTATCTGCTCTACCCACAGCAGGCCCACCTGCGCCACAGCTGGCACTTCTTCGTGCGCAAGGCCGACCTGCTGAAGATCCGCTACGACACGCTGAGCGATCTGAAACCCTGGCGCATCGGCATCACCAAGGATTTCTCCTATACCCCGGAGCTGACCGCCGCCCTCGCCGACCCGGCCTATCACTTCCAGGAGATCCCCATCAACCAGCTGCAACTGCGCAAGCTGATCGCCGGGCGTATCGACGTGGTGCCCATGCCGCTGGTCACCGCCTTTGCCCAGATCAAGGAGGAGGGGCTGGAGGGCAAGCTCGATTACCTGCCCAAGCCGCTCAAGGCCAGCCCTTACTACACCGTCTGGACCAAGGCCAAAGCCGATGCCACCACCCCGGCCCTGATGGCGGCTTACGATGCCGAACTGCTGCGCATGAAGCGCGACGGCCGGCTCAAGGCCATCTACGACCACTACGGCATCCCCTATATCGAGCCCTGATCCCGACCGTCAGGGCTGCACGTCCCACAAGATCGGGTTCTGTAATGAAATCCGGGTTTCGCATGTGAAATGGAGCTCCCGCGTCCCTCAGTCCTTAAGGCTTCACATCCCGCAAGATCGGGTTTTGCAGCGAGATTAACGTCTCGGTGGACTGGATCTCATCGATGGTCTGGATCTTGTGGATCAGTACCGTCTGCAACTCGTCGATGGAGCGGGTCATCACCTTCATGAAGATGCTGTAGTGGCCGGTGGTGTAGTAGGCCTCCACCACTTCGTCCAGCGCCTGCAGCTTGGCCAGGGCCGAGGGGTAATCCTTGGCGCTCTTCAGATTGATGCCGATGAAGCAGCAGACGTCGTAGCCCAGCTTCTTGGGGTTCACCTGCACCCGCGTACCCTCGATGATGCCCGCCTGCTTCATCTTCTCCACCCGCACATGGATGGTGCCCGGGCTGACCAGCAGTTGTTTGGCAAGCTCGGCATAGGGAATGCGCGCATTCTCCATCAGGGCGGTGAGGATGGCCTGATCGAGATTATCGATCCGATAATTTTCCGGCACTTTTTTGCACTCCCTTTGATGATTCATCATTAATTACCGGTGTATTTTGAATAAAAAAATACACAAAGCCTATTTCTATTATCGAATATTGAATTTAGTTGGCAATCTGTTGAAGAATCCTCACATCCAACGGGTTCAAGACAGGTATTCAGCATGAAACAGCACTACATTCGCAGCCAGCAACAGATCAGCTTCGTCAAAGAGATGTTCTCCCGCCAACTCGCCCAGCAACTGGGTCTGATGGAGGTGCAAGCCCCCATCCTGAGCCGGGTCGGTGATGGCACTCAAGACAACCTCTCTGGCCACGAGAATGCAGTGCAGGTCAAGGTGAAGACCCTGCCTGAGCACAGCTACGAAGTGGTGCATTCGCTGGCCAAATGGAAGCGCCAGACCCTGGGTCGCTTCGGTTTCGGCCCGGGCGAAGGCATCTACACCCACATGAAGGCGCTGCGTCCGGACGAGGATCGCCTCACCCCCATCCACTCCGTCTACGTGGATCAGTGGGACTGGGAGAAGGTGATGCCGAGCGAACGCCGCGATCTGGCCTACCTGCAGGAAACCGTGCGCGGCATCTGGGCTGCCATCAAGGCTACCGAGCGCGCGGTCTGCGCCGAGCACGAGCTGACCCCCTTCCTGCCGGCCGAGATCCAGTTTCTGCACAGCGAAGAGCTGCTGACCCGCTACCCGGATCTCGATGCCAAGGGGCGCGAGCGTGCCATCGCCAAGGAGCTGGGTGCCGTGTTCCTGATCGGTATCGGCGGTGCCCTCTCCCACGGCGAGCGCCACGACGTGCGTGCCCCGGACTACGACGACTGGAGCAGCCACAGCGAGCTGGGACTGGCCGGTCTGAACGGTGACATCCTGGTGTGGAACCCGGTGCTGCAAGACAGTTTCGAGATCTCCTCCATGGGGATCCGGGTCGACGCCGAGGCGCTGCGCCGTCAGCTCGCCATCACAGGTGACGAGGATCGCCTACAGTACGACTGGCACCAGGATCTGCTGGCCGCACGGATGCCGCAAACCATCGGCGGCGGCATCGGCCAATCCCGTCTGGCCATGTTGCTGCTGCAAAAAGAGCACATCGGCCAGGTCCAGGTCGGTGTCTGGCCGGCCGAGATGAAAGCCGCCGTGCAAGGCATGCTGTAACGAATGAAGGTCATGCTGGCGTCATCACGCTGGCATGGCAACAGGCAGGTGGCCGTCGGGGTTGAGCGAGCGCATCCCCGGCAGGCTGTAAGACGCGAGGCCAGCAGTGGCCGCGCTTCGCAATCGGGGACTTGCCCCTGCGACCCGCTCAACCCACGTCAGGTCGCTTCACTACATTCCTCCCGGCAATCTTCGGATTGCCGTTTTTTTTAGGCCGAAAAACTGTGCTCAAAACCCGCCCCGATCTGGCGCTGGCGCGGCAACCCCGCCTTTCTGCTGCCGGTGCAGTGGCAGGCAAACAACTGCTCTACCGCCTCTTCCTGCAGATAGGCACCGAGCGCCACCGCCCGCTGTGGGCCGGAAAACTTCAGGTGCAGGCCGCCGATGACGGCGTGGATCCGCTCGTCGCCACACACCTCCTTGGCCTGCGCTATGATGTTCTCGACCCCGGCGTGGCCACAACCGATAAAGACGATGAGCCCCTGCTCGCTCTTGTAGGCCAGCGCGGAGTCGTCGCTGATAAGGTCTTTCTCCACCCGCCCGCCCCGCACTATGTAGCCGAGCAGCGAAGGCGCTGCCCGGTCGCGCCGCACAATGCTGCCGAGGAACACCAGACGATCCGAGAGCCACACCGGCTCGGCCGAGCAGTGGGGGAGCAAGCCTTTGGCCGGCAGCGACTCCCGAGCCAGCTCCCCCGACAGGCGATAGAGGTTGCGCCGCCAGAAGGGGAGCGACAGGAAGTAACCCCGCTCGCAGAACACGTCCGGACAGGCGATGAGCGGGATGGGTCTTGGATAGACGGGCAGTGAGCCGACCCCGCCCACATGGTCATAATGACCGTGGGAGAGCACCACATGGGTGAGCGAGGCGAGATCGATCCCCATCACGGCGGCGTTGTGGCACAGCGCCCGGCCACGGCCGCTGTCGAACAGCACCCTGAGGCCGTCACACTCCAGCAGCAGCGCTAACCCTCGCTCGGGCAGACAGCCAGGCAGATGAACGTCGTCATCCACCAGCACGGAAAACTTCAGCATCTCGCTCCCCCTGAAAACAAAACGCAGGCACGAGGCCTGCGTTTTTCATCGACAATCCCGTTACTGGGTCATGGTGAGGCCATTGCTGTCGGCCCCCAGCACCAGCTTTTTGCCCGGCACGATGCGGCCGGAGAGCAGCGCCTGCGCCAGCGGGTTCTCCACCTTGTGCTGGATCGCCCGCTTGAGGGGACGCGCCCCGTAGACGGGATCGAACCCGGCGTGCACCAGCTTTTCGAGCAGCGCCTCGCTCACCTCCACCTCGTAACCCTGGGCCTCCAGTCGGCCCATCAGGCTCTTGAGCTGGATGCGGGCGATGGACTTGATGTGCTCCTCGCCGAGCGGGTGGAACACCACGGTCTCGTCGATCCGGTTGATGAACTCCGGCCGGAAGCTGCGAGTCAGCACCTCCATCAGCATGCCCTTCATCTCGTCGTAATCCTTCTCGGAGTGGTGCTCCTGAATGAGATCCGACCCGAGGTTGGAGGTCATGATCACCACCGAGTTGCGAAAATCGACGGTACGACCCTGACCATCGGTCAGGCGGCCATCGTCCAGCACCTGCAGCAGGATGTTGAACACATCAGGGTGTGCCTTCTCCACTTCATCCAGCAGGATCACCGAGTAGGGGCGACGGCGTACCGCCTCGGTCAGATAACCGCCCTCCTCGTAACCCACGTATCCCGGAGGCGCCCCCACCAGACGGGCCACGCTGTGTTTCTCCATGAACTCCGACATGTCGATCCGCACCATGGCGTCCTGGGTATCGAACAGGAACTCGGCCAGCGCCTTGCACAGCTCGGTCTTGCCCACCCCGGTGGGCCCCAGGAACAGGAAGGAGCCGATGGGGCGGTTCGGGTCGGACAACCCGGCGCGGGAGCGGCGAATGGCGTTGGAAACCGCCTCGACCGCCTCTTCCTGACCGATCACCCGGCTGTGCAGCTGATCTTCCATCCGCAGCAGCTTGTCGCGCTCCCCTTCCAGCATGCGGGCCACCGGAATGCCGGTCCAGCGGGCCAAGACGTCGGCTATCTCCACGTCGGTGACACGGTTGCGCAGCAGGCTGGTCTCCTGCATCTCGGCCTGGGTGGCGAGATCCAGCTGTTTCTCCAGCTCCGGAATGCGGCCGTACTGCAGCTCGGACATCCGGCCCAGATCGCCTGCGCGGCGCGCCACGTCGAGATCCTGACGGGCCTGCTCGAGGGCCGCCTTGATGTGCTGGGTACCGGCGAGGGCGGCCTTCTCGGCCTTCCACACCTCATCCAGCTCATTGTATTCGCGATCTTTTTCGCTGATTTCCTGATTGATCAGCTCGAGCCGCTTGCGGCTGGCGTCATCGTCCTCCTTCATCAGCGCCTGTTGCTCCAGCTTGAGCTGGATGATGCGCCGCTCGAGCCGGTCGAGGGACTCGGGCTTGGAGTCGATCTGCAACCGGATGCTGGCCGCCGCCTCGTCGATGAGGTCGATGGCCTTGTCCGGCAGCTGGCGATCCGCAATGTAGCGGTGCGACAGCTGGGCCGCCGCCACGATGGCAGGGTCGGTGATCTGCACGTGGTGGTGCAGCTCATAACGCTCCTTCAGGCCGCGCAGGATGGCGATGGTGTCCTCCACGCTCGGCTCCTCCACCAATACCTTCTGGAAGCGGCGCTCCAGCGCGGCATCCTTCTCGATGTACTGGCGGTATTCGTCCAGGGTGGTGGCACCGACACAGTGCAGGTCGCCACGGGCCAGCGCCGGTTTGAGCATGTTGCCCGCATCCATGGCGCCTTCACCCTTGCCGGCGCCGACCATGGTGTGCAGCTCGTCGATGAAGAGGATGACGTTGCCCTCCTCCTTGGCCAGATCGTTCAGTACGGCCTTGAGCCGCTCTTCGAACTCGCCACGATACTTGGCACCGGCCACCAGCGCCCCCATGTCGAGCGACAGCACCCGCTTGTTCTTCAGCCCCTCCGGCACTTCACCGTTGATGATGCGCTGGGCCAGCCCTTCGACGATGGCGGTCTTGCCGACGCCGGGGGCACCGATCAGCACCGGGTTGTTCTTGGTACGGCGTTGCAGCACCTGGATGGTGCGGCGGATCTCGTCATCCCGGCCGATCACCGGGTCGAGCTTGCCGATCTCGGCCCGCTCGGTCAGATCGATGGTGTACTTCTCCAGCGCCTGGCGATTCTCCTCGGCGTTGGCATCTTCCACCTTCTTGCCGCCACGCACCTTGTCGATGGCCGCTTCGAGTTTCTCCTTGGTCAGCCCCTGGGCACGCAGCAGCTCGCCCAGCGTTCCCTTCTCGTCGAGGGCCGCCAGCACGAACAGTTCGGATGAGATGAACTGATCCTTGCGCTGCTGAGCCAGCTTGTCGCAGACGTTGAGCAGCCGGCCGAGGCCGTTGGAGAGCTGCACGTCCCCTTCCACGCCGCTGACGCGCGGCAGGCGATCCAGCTCTTCGCCGAGGCGCGAGCGCAGGGAATTGATGTCCATCCCGGTCAGGGTGAGCAGCGGACGGATGGAGCCGCCATCCTGATTGACCAGGGCGGTCATCAGGTGAACGGGTTCGATGAATTGGTGGTCACGACCCAGTGCCAAAGACTGGGCATCGGAAATAGCAATCTGGAATTTGCTGGTCAGGCGATCGAGGCGCATTGCACTCCCCCTTTCAAGACAGACGCCGCTTGCGCGGCAAACAACATAACTTTCTGAGATGAAAGATGAGGCCCGTACGGACTATTTCAAGGGGCGAGACTGGTTATTTTTTCTGCAAAGCGGGAAGCAGGCAGGATCCCCGCCCGGCAAGATGCAGGGCGGGGAGCATTGTCAGGGCACCAGCCAGATAATCGAGGCCATCCGGCCGGTCTGGCCGTTGCGGCGATAAGAGTAGAACTGTTCGCTGTCGCTGAAGGTGCAATGTTCGCCGCCATAGACGGCGGTGACACCGGCGCGGGCGAGGCGCAGCCGGGCCAGCTGATAGATATCCGCCAGCCATTTCCCTTCGTTGGACGAAGAGGCGAACGCAGCCGCCGCCTCGGCCTGCTCGGCCATAAAGGCCTCGCGCACCTCGCCACCCACTTCAAATGCAGTGGGACCGATGGCCGGACCCAGCCAGGCCAGGATCTCGCCCGGCTCGCAGCCCATGGCGGCGATGCTCGCCTCCAGTACGCCACCCTGCAGCCCGCGCCAGCCGGCGTGAGCGGCAGCCACCACGGTACCGGCTCGATCGCAGAACAGCACCGGCAGGCAGTCGGCGGTCATCACGATGCAGGCCTGACCCGCCTCACGGGCGCAGGCGGCATCCGCATCCGGCGCACAGCCATAGTCGTGGCTGACGGGATGCACCGCGGTGCCGTGCACCTGATTGAGCCAGTTGAGCGTGCCGGGGATCCCCGCCGCCTGCTGCAGCCGGGTCCGGTTGGCCTCGACCCGTGCCGGCTCGTCCCCCACGTGGGCCCCCAGGTTGAGGCCGGCAAAGACCCCCTCGCTGATACCGCCGTCACGGGTGGTCGACAGGGCGCTGACCTTGGCCGGTGCCGGCCAGTCAGGTTCGATCCATTTCATCTGTGGCTCCTTTCCTTCATATAAAACGGGGCCCCTTGGCTGCAACCAGTCAAGGGGCCCCATATCAGGTCATGCAGGGCGGGTTACGGCAGGAATCGTCGCAGAGCCGCCCTCTTCATCAGTTCCAGACCAGATCATCCGGATTGGCCAGGGTGATCTTGGTGTGCAGCACTTCCATCAGCTCATCAATTCCAGACTAAATCATCCGGATTGGTCAGGGTGTTCTTGATGTGCAGCACTTCCATCAGTTCATCAATTCCAGACTAAATCGTCCGGATTGGCCAGGGTATCCGCCCGCAGTACTTCCATCAGGTCCAGCATGTCTTGCGGCGTGGGGGAGTGCCATTCCATCACTTCACCCGTGATGGGGTGCGCCAGCTTCAGCATGGTGGCATGCAGTGCCTGACGATGGAAGCCACGCAGGGCCTCGGTCAGCTCGGGGGTGGCGTTGCGCAGCAGACGCAGACGGCCACCGTAAGCGGGATCCCCCACCAGCGGATGCTTGATGTGGGCCATGTGGACACGGATCTGGTGGGTACGACCGGTTTCCAGTCGCAGCCGCAGACGGGTGTGGCCACGGAACTTCTCGTGCACCCGGTAGTGGGTGACGGACTCGCGCCCATTGGGCACCACGGCCATGTGGGTACGCTGGGTCGGGTGACGGCCGATGGGGGCATCGACGGTGCCACCGGCGGTCATGTGACCGATGGCGATGGCTTCGTACTCACGAGTGATCTGGCGCGCCTGCAGCGCTTCCACCAGGTGGGTCTGGGCCGGAATGGTCTTGGCGACCACCATCAGACCCGTGGTGTCTTTATCCAGACGGTGCACGATACCGGCGCGGGGCACCTCGGCGATGGCGGGGTAGCGGTGCAGCAGGGCGTTGAGAATGGTGCCATCTGGCGTGCCGGCGCCCGGGTGAACCACCAGACCGGCCGGCTTGTCGATCACCAGAATGTGTTCATCTTCATAGACGATGTTGAGCTCGATGTTCTGGGCATCCCAACGGGTATCATCCGCCAGCTCGACATCCACATGTACCTTCTGCCCGGCCAGCACTTTCTCGCGCGGGGTATTGGCAACCTGACCATCCAGGGTCACTCTGTCCTGTAAAATCCACTCCTTGATGCGGGTGCGGGAGTAGTCTGGAAACAATTCGGCCAGGGCCTGGTCGAGTCGCTGCCCGAATTGGTGATCCTGGAATTCGCCTGTCAGTTCAATATGCTGGCTCATGTATGGTCTCTTGAGCGGGGGGTATCAATTCGAAATAATCCGGGTATTCTAGCTTTTCTTTTAGCCAAGCATAACGGATACTTTGCCAATTTCGTGGAAATGGACCGGATGTTGTTGATGGGAAAGAAGTCTCACCTGCTGATGTCGCTCGCCTTGGTCGCTACCTTGATCACAGGCTGTTCCAGCACCAAACCCAAGGTACCGGACGAACCGCCGGAGACCCTGTACCAGAAAGCACGCCTCAAGCTGGATGCCGGTAACTACCTGAATGCTATCGAGTTACTGGAAGCTTTGGACTCGCGCTATCCTTTCGGCGCCTACTCCAACCAGGTTCAGCTCGACCTCATTTACGCCTACTACAAGCAGGATGATACTGCCCAGGCGATCGCCAATATCGACCGTTTTATCCGCCTCAATCCGGCGCATAAAAATATCGACTACGTATTCTACATGCGCGGTCTGACCAACATGGCCGGCGATTACAACTTCTTCCAGGACTTCCTGGGCATCAATCGGGACGACAAAGACCCCTCCTATGCCCGTCAGGCCTTCCAGGATTTCAAGACCCTGTTGCAGAACTATCCCAACAGCGTCTATGCCGCCGATGCCCGAGCCCGCATGATCGGTCTGAAGAACCGGCTTGCCCGTTACGACCTGAGCGTGGCCGAGTACTACGTGAAGCGTGATGCGCTGATCGCCGCCGCCAACCGCGCCAAGCTGATCGTCGAGACTTATCCCGACACGGCCGAAACCGAGAAGGCATTGGAGATCATGATCAACTCCTACGACAGCCTGAAGATGCCGACCCTTGCCCAGCATGCCCGCGAAGTGCTGGCCAAGAACTACCCGGACAATCGTCTCGGCCGCGGCTGACTCGCAGCAACGCATAAAAAAACCGGAGCCACTGGCTCCGGTTTTTTTATGGGCACCGTTCATGAACGACATGCCCCTTTACCACTCCGTGCCGGCGGTATGAGGGGAGACGGCGCACATCAGCCACGCCGTCATGCCGTGCGTTACTTGGCGACGTTGCCCGCCACGTTGAGCACATCCCAGGTGCGGGAGAAGGGCGGCGCATAGGCAAAGTCCAGCATGCCGAGCTGCTCGGTGGTCACCCCCATGGTGATGGCAACCGCCAGCGCGTCGATGCGGTGGACCGCCCCCTTGCGACCGAGGATCTGGCCCCCCAGCAGCCGCTTGCTGCCCGCCTCATAGACCAGCTTGACGTGAATGTCGGACTGGCCCGGGCAGTAGTTGGTGTGGCACTTGTCCTTGATCACCACGGTGCGGTAATCGATGCCCATCGCCTTGGCCTCCTGCTCGGAGAGACCGGTACGGCCCGCCTCCAGCCCCAGCACCTTGAGCGCGGCAGAACCCAGAGTGCCCGGGAACTCCTGCTCGGCACCGGCCAGGTTTTCCCCCACCATGCGGCCCAACTTGTTGGCGATGGTGGCGAGCGGCACATAGACCTGCTGCTGCTTGACGCCGTGCCAGACGCTGGCACAGTCGCCGGCCGACCAGACGTTGGTCAGCGAGCTGCGCCCCTGCCGGTCCACCTTGATGGCGCCGTTGCCGAGCCGCTCGATGCCGGTATCGGCCAGGAACTCGGTATTGGGTTTGACCCCGGTGCAGACCACCACGATGTCGGCCTCGTACTCGCCATGGCTGGTACGCACGCCGGTCACCCGGCCCTCCCCCAGCAGCGCTTCAACTCGCTCGCCGAGATGAAGGGAGACCCCCTGCTCGCGCAGTTCGGTCTCGATGTGCTGGGTGATCTCGCCGTCAAACGCATCGGGGATGACTCGCTCCGCCAGCTCGATCAGGCGCACCTCTTTGCCCTGATGCACCAGCGCCTCCACCACCTCCAGCCCGATAAAGCCGGAGCCGATCACCAGGGCACGGCTGTTGGCCTTGTCCTGCACGGCGGCCTTGAGGGCCATTCCGTCGGCCATCCGGCGCAGACCGAATACCCCTTCCTGCTGCAGGCCGGGGATGGGGGGCATCACTTCGCGGGCGCCGGTGGCGATCATCAGCCGATCGTAGCGATCGGTGAAGGTATCGCCCTTGTGCTCCACTGTCAGCGTCTGCGCGGCGGCATCCAGACCCAGCACCCGGTGGCCGGTCTTGACCTCGATCCCCTTGGCGGCAAACTGCTCCGGGGTGAACTCGGCCATGTAGCCGGGTTCCTGAAACTCGTCGCCAACGAAGTAGGGCAGACCGCAGGCACCAAAGGAGATCACCTCGGATGCCTCATACACCACTATCTCGGCCTCTTTGGCCAGCCGGCGCGCCTTGGCGGCCGCACTCATGCCGGCGGCTTCGCCACCGATGATCAGGATTCTCATACTCGCTCCTTTCCATGCAACGGGGAGGGCATGCCCTCCCCGCTCTCTTTATTGGTTGCTCGCCGGGGCAGGGGTCGACTCCCCCGGACTGGCGGATCAGATGGTGGACTCTTCACCGTCCAGACACACCTCGTGCTCGCTGTTGAACACCGCCATGTCGGTCTCCCCCAGCAGACGGCTGGTGACCGTGCCCGCGGTGATGGAGCCGGAGACGTTGAGGGCGGTACGGCCCATGTCGATCAGCGGCTCGATGGAGATGAGCAGACCGGCCAGCGCCACCGGGAAGTCCAGCGCGGAGAGCACGATCAAGGCGGCGAAGGTGGCGCCGCCGCCAATGCCGGCTACCCCGAACGAGCTGACGGTGATGATGGCGATCAGGGTCATGATGAAGCCCGGATCCATGGGGTTGACCCCCACGGTCGGCGCAATCATCACCGCCAACATGGCCGGATAGATGCCGGCGCAGCCGTTCTGGCCGATGGTCGAACCGAACGAGGCGGCGAAGTTGGCGATCCCTTCAGGAATACCGAGCGCCTTGGTCTGGGTCTGCACGTTCATCGGGATGGAGCCCGCACTGGTGCGGGAGGTGAAGGCAAAGGCCAGCACCGGCATGATCTTCTTCAGGAAGCGAGCAGGGTTGATGCCCACCAGGCTCACCAGCAGCAGGTGCACCGCAAACATGATGGCGATGGCGCCGTAGGAAGCCATGACGAAGCTGAGCAGATTGAGGATGTCGGCATAGTTGGAGCCGGAGACCACCTTGGTCATCAGCGCCAGCACGCCGTAGGGGGTGAGGCGCAGCACCAGGGTCACCATCCGCATCACGATGACGTGGGCGACCTGCATGAAGTGACCGAAGCTCGCGAAGATCTCCGGCTTCTTGCGGGCGATACCGGTGGCCGACAAACCGATGAAGATGGAGAAAATCACCACGGCGATGGTGGAAGTCTTGCGCGCGCCCGTCATGTCGAGGAAGGGGTTGGCCGGGATGAACTCCAGCACCATCTTGGCAAAGGACATGCTCTCGACGCTGCCGAGGGTGGTCTGCAGGGCCGCGCCACGAGCGGTCTCGGCGGCGCCGGCGGTGAGCCCCTCGGCGGTCAGGCCGAACAGGTTGGACATCAGGATGCCCGCCCCGGCGGCGATCATGGTGGTGAAGATCAGCACGCCTATGGTCATGGCGCTGATCTTGCCGAGCGCGGTGCCGCCGTTGAGCTTCAGGATGGCCCCGATGATGGAGACCATGATGAGCGGCGTGATGATCATCTGCAGCAGCTTCACATAGCCGCTGCCGACGATGTCCAGGTAGTCGCCGGTCTGTACCAGCACGTCGGAACCGGCGCCGTAAAGCAGCTGCAGGGCGGCGCCGAACAGGATACCCAGCCCCAGCCCCGAGAAGACCCGGCGGGTGAAGCTGACGTGGGTTTGCTGCAACCGATAGAGAAACAGCAGCAACATGACCAGGATGGCCAGATTACCTATAACGCTAAGAGTCATGACGATATTCCCCAAATGATCGGGCCGGGCCCGAGGTGTACGGGCGAGTGCCCAGTGCGCACTCTCCCCTGAAACGTGCCGCATCGTGGCGGCCCGCCCCCCGGTGTGGCCGGGGTGGCGTCAACAGGCAGAAAAACGGAGGGTGGCCTGCGCCACCCTCTTGCATCACTCGGCCTTGCCTTGTTGCTTGGCCCGCATGATGTTGATGATCTCGATATCGGTATCCAGCATCCCCTGTTTGGAGAGGCGACCCAGGTTGGCAATAGTCTCGTCCACATCGTCGGAAACGATGCCTTCACTCTGGGGCACGTGCAGGTTGTTGATGGCCATCAGCGACGATTTGACCGCCGCCGAGGTGGAGGTAGAGACCTTCATGGAACAGGCGCTGCCCGCGCCGTCGCAGATGATACCGGAAACGTCGCCGATCATGTTGTTGATGCAGTGACTAATTTGCTCGAACTGGCCGCCCAGCAGCCAGGTGATGGCGGCCCCTGCCCCCATGGCGGCGGTGCTAGCGGCACAGAGAGCCGACAGCTTGTTCTGGTAGGCCTTGATGTAGATGGCCACCAGGTGGCTCATCACCAGCGCCCGGGTCAGCTGCTCGTCGCTCGCCTGGAGGAAGCGGGCGGCCGCCACCACCGGCATGGTGGCGGCAATGCCCTGGTTGCCGGAGCCCGAATTGGACATGGCGGGCAGCATGGCGCCATCCATCCGCGCATCGGAGGCGGCAGACGACAAACGCATGGCCAGGGTCATCAGGTCATCGGAAAGCAGCTTGCGCTCCACCTGCTCGGTGAGGATCTTGCCGATGCGCAGGCCATACCCCTGCAGCCCTTCATCTGCCAGCGCCTGGTTCATGGTGGCCGCCTCGCGGATGAAGTCGATCTCGGCCAGCGGCACCTGCAGGGCGAAATCGACAATCTCGCGCAGGGTCATGGCTGGCTTGCTGGAAGGGGCGACCTGGATCTGCACGCCGGGGGCGCTGTCCTGCGCCATCAGCACCTCACCGTCGCGCTCCATCAGGATGATGCGGGTGTGGTCGGTACAGATCACCACCCGGGCACTGTGTCCCTCTACCTCTGCCAGCACCTCGGCATAGAGCACGTCCGGCACATCCTTCACATCCACCTTGATGGCGGGCAGCAGCGCCTTGGCGGCGTCGACCTGATCTGGCGTGAGAGTCTTGAGCACCTCCAGCCCGGCATCCGGGTTGCCGCCGGTGATGCCGACGGCGGCCGCCACCGGCAGACCTATCATGCCGGTACCCGGCACGCCTACCCCCATGCCGTTCTTGAACAGATTGCCGCTGACCCAGACGCTGACGCGGGTCGGCACCTGCCCCAGCAGCTTGCGGCAGTTGGCCGCCGCCAGCGCCACCGACATGGGCTCGGTGCAGCCAAGGGCCGGCACCACTTCACGCTTGAGCAGGGTAATAAAGTCGGTCCATTGTGCTTTCATTGCGATGTGTCTCATGTTCACGGTGCCCGATGCGGGCTTGTCATTGTGCTGTCCGCTCCACAATGGCGGAGCGACATATAACCAGTATGGCGGGAGATGCCGGGTCGGCTGCAGCCGGTCGAGGGCCGAGCCAATGATCGGGGCCGCCTGAGTCGTTGGGCAATCCGATCAACTTTTGGTAACTCTAAAGCAATAGGACTCAAATAAATTTGCGCCGCTTCGCTTTTTGCGCAGGCATTATGCCCAACTGGCGGTGAAGTACCACAAAATGTGAACAAGCGCACGGCAGGTCGCTGCCGACCTGGTTCAGCCGGCAGCGGGGAAGTCAGAGCCCGTAACGGGTCAGCAGAGATTGATATTCGGGGGTCTGCTTGAAGGCCTTGAGGGCGAGGGAAAACTGATAGGCCAGCCGCTCGTTGCCGGGCCTGTGGGTAAAGGCGAGGAAATTGCGGTTGCTCTCGCTCACCCGTTTTTCGCTGTGGCCGACCTGATCCTGCAGCCCCTGCCCCTTGAGCAGGTAACGGCCCACCATCTGGTTCATCACGACGGCATCGAGCCGCCCCGCCATCATCAGGTGCAACTGCTTGATCATGTTGCTCTCCCCGGTCATGGCCACCCGGGTAAACAGGGCCGAGGTGAGGAACTCCTCGCCGTAGGCGTAGTCGGCCTGGGTACCGATACGCAACCCCTTGAGGCTGGCCAGCCCCTGGAAGTCGACGGGCCGGGCGAACGGAAAGAAGAGCACTTCTCCGCTCTGGGAGAGGGGTTCATCCGGATAGTGCAACCACTCCAGCCGGCGCTCCTCGAAAAAGGCATCGACGATGGCATCACCGCGCTGGAACCTGGCCTCCTGCAGCACCCGCTTCCAGGGCAGTACCTTGACCGTGGTCCGGTAACCCATCCGCTTGAGCACGGTGCGGGCCAGCTCCAGATCGGCACCGCCCAGGCTGCCGTCATCGAGCCGCATCACATAGGGCGGCCACAGCTCGGTCAGCAGGGTCAGGGTCGGTGGCTCGCTCGCCTGTGCCGCCCACCCCCACCAGAGGCAAAGCAGGATCCATCCTTTACGCCACACCATGCAGTGATCTCCTCTGTGTATTGGCTGAGGATATACCAAAAAGTGAGTAATAAAAAAGGAGGCCGGAGCCTCCTTTTTTGCTTTCCTCTCCGGCGCTTACAGCGCTTTCAGGATAGCCTCGACGCTGGCCTTGGCATCGCCGAACAGCATCTGGGTGTTCTCCTTGAAGAACAGCGGGTTCTGCACACCAGCATAGCCAGTGTTCATGGAGCGCTTGAAGCCGATGACGTTCTGCGCCTTCCACACTTCCAGCACCGGCATGCCGGCGATGGGGCTGCCCGGATCTTCCATGGCGGCCGGGTTGACGGTGTCGTTGGCACCGATCACCAGCACGGTGTCGGTATCGCTGAAGTCTTCATTGATCTCGTCCATTTCCAGAACTATGTCATACGGGACTTTCGCTTCCGCCAGCAGCACGTTCATGTGGCCTGGCAGACGACCGGCCACCGGGTGGATACCGAAGCGCACCTTGACGCCGCGATCACGCAGCTTCTGGGTGATTTCAGCCACCGGGTACTGGGCCTGTGCCACCGCCATGCCGTAGCCCGGGGTGATGATGACGGAGCTGGAGTTCTTCAGCAGGTCAGCCACGTCCTCGGCGCTGGTTTCGCGGTATTCGCCCATCTCCTGGTCGGCCGTGGAGGCCACGCCGTCGGAGCCGAAGCCACCGGCGATCACCGAGATGAAGGAGCGGTTCATCGCCTTGCACATGATGTAAGAGAGGATCGCACCGGAGGAACCCACCAGCGCACCCACCACGATCAGCAGGTCATTGGAGAGCATGAAGCCCGCCGCCGCCGCCGCCCAACCGGAGTAGGAGTTCAGCATGGAAACCACCACCGGCATGTCGGCGCCACCGATGGAGGCCACCAGGTGCCAGCCGAAGGCGAAGGCGATCAGGGTCATTACCAGCAGGGCGAAGGTAGAACCGCCCGCGTTGACGAAGTAGACCATCAGCGCCAGCGAGGCGACCACGGCCAGCAGGTTCAGCTTGTGGCGGTGCGGCAGCATCAGCGGCTTGGAGGAGATGAGGCCACGCAGCTTGCCAAACGCCACCACGGAACCGGTGAAGGTCACCGCACCGATGAAGACGCCGAGGAAGATCTCGACCAGGTGGATGTTCAGCATGGCGCCGGAGAGGTGCTCGACCTGGGCTATGCTTGCCGCCTGCTCGAACGCCGCACGGGCGGCTGCCAGGGTGGCATCCAGGTTGGAACCGACGGAGACAACCACTTCAGCAGGCGCAGAGGGGTGCAGATCGATGAAGCTGTTGAAGCCCACCAGCACGGCCGCCATACCCACGAAGCTGTGCAGCACGGCCACCAGCTCTGGCATCTCGGTCATCTCGACCTTCAGCGCCAGACGCACGCCGATGGCACCGCCGATCACCATGGCCAGAATGATCCAGTGAACGCCACTGGTTTCCGGGTTGAACACGGTCGCGAGCAGGGCGATGGCCATCCCCGCGATACCGAACAGGTTGCCATGCTTGGCCGTCTCTTGCTTCGACAGTCCCGCGAGACTGAGGATGAAGAGCACGGCGGCAACGATATAGGATGCTGTTACCAGTCCTTGAGACACGTTAAACCCCCTTAATCCTTACGGAACATCTTCAGCATGCGCTGAGTGACGGTGAAGCCGCCGAAGATGTTGATACTGGCAATCAGCACGGCGACGAAGGCCAATGCGGTGACCAGGGTCGACCCTTGCCCAATCTGCAGCAGGGCACCGACCACGATAATGCCGGAGATGGCATTGGTGACCGACATCAGCGGCGTGTGCAGGGCGTGAGAGACGTTCCACACCACGTAGTAACCGACCACGCAGGCCAGGATGAATACGGTGAAGTGGGAGAGGAACGCCGCAGGCGCCACGGCAGCAACCCAACCGAAGGCGGCGATGCCGAGGGCACCGAACACGAACTTCTTGTTGGAGGGCTTGGCCGCTTCCTTCTTGGCGGCCGGTTTGGCGGCAGCCGGTTTTTGCGGGGCGGCAGAGACCGAGATGGCGGGCGGCGGGAAGGTCACTTCACCGGCCTGGATCACCGTCATGTTGCGCTGCACCACGTCTTCGAAGTTGATGGCGACGTTGCCGTCCTTCTCCTTGCACATCAGCTTCATCAGGTTGACCAGGTTGGTACCGTAAAGCTGGGAGGATTGGGCAGGCAGGCGGCCCGGCAGATCGGTGTAACCGATCACCTTGACGCCGTTGCCGGTGACATGCAGTTCACCCGGCACTGTGTATTCGCAGTTGCCGCCAGCCTGGGCAGCCATGTCCACGATCACCGAGCCCGGCTTCATGCTGTCCACCATCTCTTTGGTGATCAGCTTGGGTGCCGGCTTGCCCGGGATCAGGGCGGTAGTGATGATGATGTCCACTTCCTTGGCTTGCTGGGCAAACAGCGCCATCTCGGCCGCGATGAACTCTTCGCTCATCACCTTGGCGTAACCGTCGGAGGAGGAGCCATCCTCGCCACCGAAGTCCAGCTTGAGGAACTCGCCACCCATGGACTCGATCTGCTCGGCCACTTCCAGACGGGTATCGAACGCACGCACGATGGCACCGAGGGAACCGGCAGTACCGATGGCGGCCAGACCGGCTACGCCGGCACCGATCACCAGTACCTTGGCGGGCGGCACCTTGCCGGCTGCGGTGATTTGGCCGGTGAAGAAGCGACCAAACTGGTGCGCGGCTTCCACCACGGCACGATAGCCACCGATGTTGGCCATGGAGGAGAGGGCATCGAGGGACTGGGCACGGGAGATCCGCGGCACCATGTCCATCGCCATCACATTGATGTTGCGCGCGGACAGCTTCTTGACCAGCTCAGGGTTCTGGGCAGGCCAGATGAAGCTCACCAGGGTGGCACCATCTTTAATTTGTGCGATCTCGGCATCGGTCGGCGCATTGACCTTGAAGATGAGGTCGGCTTGCCAGACGCTCGGCACCACGCTGGCACCGGCAGCCTCGAAGGCGGCATCATCGAAGCTGGCCAGCAGGCCGGCACCGGCCTCGATGGCGACCTCGAAGCCGAGCTTTTTCAGCTGCTCAACGGTAGCCGGGGTCGCTGCGACCCGGGTCTCACCGGCGAGACTCTCTCTCGGTATTCCAATCTGCATGACTATTCCCTGATGGTTAATAAACAATCGCTGCCCAGTGTCGCATTTCTGGCGAAACAAGACATGACCAAAGTGCAGGTCACGGGCCCTTTGTTATGAAAATCAGTAGGCTTTACCTCAACCTCCTGTCATGGCCAGGCCCCCGCTTTTCAGGCGCGAAGGTGATTAGTATCAAATTTTGGAGTTTTATTACAACCGCAGTCCCGGCGGGGCGCGTACAGAATTCAGCCCGTCCCGGACCATGATTTAAAAAAACAAACCAAATTAGCGACTTATACCAGTAAAAAGCGCTGGAAAAAGTGATCCAACCAGTCAAAAAAAATGTTTTACCGGCCCTCTATCTTAGCGCTTTTTGTTCTTACGAAATCCGCACGGATCACAGATATCGGGCCGAAAACGAAAAAAGTAACTGTTTTGTAACAGACAAGGGGCCGGCTACCCGCCAAATGAGCGGATCCGGCCCCTGCTATTTAATCGTTTCGATGGTGACGGGCCAGTGCGCCCCGTTTACCAGGCCGCCTCATAAATATGCTGGCTCTGCACCAGGTCGATATCGCCGTGCTCGCCGATGGCGGTCATGCCGTGTTCCGCCAGCTTGCCGAGCAGGGTATCAATTCCTGCGTCCGCCACGCCGTAATCCCGCAGCCGGGTCTTGACCCCCATCCGCTCGAAGAAGTCGCGGGTGGCGGCGATCGCGCCATCGATGCGCTCCGCGTCACTGCCGCTGCGCAGATCCCACACTCGCTCGGCGTATTGCAGCAGCTTGGCGTGTTTCTGCTGGCGCTTGGCCTGCAGCAGGGCCGGCAGCACCACCGCCAGGGTCTGGGCGTGGTCGAGGCCGTGCAGGGCGGTGATCTCGTGGCCCAGCATGTGGGTCGCCCAGTCCTGCGGTACACCGGCCCCGATCAGGCCGTTCAGCGCCAGGGTGGCGCTCCACATGATGTTGGCGCGTACCTCGTAGTTTTCCGGTTCCACCAGCGCCTTGGGGCCCTCTTCCAGCAGGGTCAGCAGCAAGCCTTCGGCGAAGCGGTCCTGCACCTTGGCGTTGACCGGATAGGTGAGGTACTGCTCCAGGATGTGGATGAAGGCATCCACCACTCCGTTGGCCACCTGACGGGCGGGCAGGGTGTAGGTGAGCACCGGATCGAGCACGGCGAAGCGCGGCATCACGAACGGTGAGAAGAAGTGCACCTTGTCGCCGCTGCTGCGACGGGTCACCACGGCGCCCATGTTCATCTCGGAACCGGTAGCCGGCAGGGTCAGCACGGCGCCGAGCGGGATGGCGGAGCGCACTTCGTTGCCCACGGTCTCGAGGATGTGCCAGGGATCCCGGGCCGGATCATAGTGGGCGGCGGCGGCGATAAACTTGGTGCCGTCGAGCACGGAGCCGCCGCCGACGGCCAGCAGGAAGTCGACCCGCTCGGCGCGGGCCAGCTCGACCGCGCCCATCAGGGTTTCATAGGTGGGGTTGGGCTCGATGCCACCGAATTCAAACAGGGTCATGCCGGCCAGCTCGCTGCGGATCTGGGCCAGCAGGCCGCTGCGCACCACGCTGCCGCCGCCGTAGGTGATGAGGATGCGGGCATCGCGCGGCAGCTGTTCACGCAGCTGGGCGACCTGGCCCTTGCCGAACAGGATCTTGGTCGGGGTATGCAGGGTAAAGTTGTTCATCGACATTGCCTTTGTGAGTATCTGGCGGCCTGGCCGCAAAAATGTGATTGCATTTTTCTCCAGGCAACCAGTACCATCAAGGCAACATCCTGCTTTATTTTTGCCTATTCCTACAAAGCAGCCAAAACAGAACCCAAGAGTATCCCATGCAGACCCGCTACACCGATCTCGCCGCCAAGCTGGCCCGCCACGTCACCGCCCCAGGCATCACCCCCTCGCCGGTGGATCAGGTGAGCCTCATCTACACCACCGAATACCACGGCCGCACCCCGGTGCTCTATCAGCCGCGGATGATAGTGATCCTGCAGGGGCACAAGGTGGGCTATCTGGCGGACCAGGTGTTTCGCTACGACCCCAACCACTACCTGCTGATGACCCTGCCGCTGCCCTGCGAGTGCGAGTGCTTCGCCTCCCCCGAGCAGCCTCTCATCGGCTTCTCCCTCGAGATCAACCTGGTGACCCTGCAGGAGTTGCTGCTGGAGCTGGGGGATGCCCTGCCCGCACCTGCCCCGCAAAAGAGCGGCGTCCACTCGGTGCCCCTGTCTGAGGCCATGTTCTGTGCCGCCGAACGGCTGATCGCTCTGATGGACAAACCCCACCACGCCCGGGTGCTGGGGCCGCAGACGGTGCGGGAGATGCTGTTTTACGCCCTGCACGAGGGGGGCGGCCCGGCGTTGCAGGCGCTCGCCAATCGCCACAACCATGTGGGCCAGATTGCCCGGGTGCTGCGTATGATAGAGTCGCGTTACGCCGACAACCTGACCATGGAGGAGCTGGCGCGGGAGGTGAACATGAGCGTCTCCGCCTTCCACCACCACTTCAAGGCGGTCACCGCCACCTCGCCGCTGCAGTACATCAAGTCGTTTCGCCTCCACAAGGCGCGGATGATGATGCTGCACGACGGCATCAAGGCGGGCACCGCGGCGACCAGGGTCGGCTACGAAAGCAACTCCCAGTTCAGCCGGGAGTACAAGCGCTTCTTCGGCAGCACGCCGACGGATCAGGCCTCCCGCTTTAGGGAAGGCCAGCTGCGCATCATAGAGGGATAACCAGAGAGGAATTGTTCATGCGTGCACTGCTTTGTCTGCTCACCGCCTGCCTGCTGACGGCCTGTACCGGCCTCGCTGACGGCATCCGCCCCGTTACCGGCTTCCAGCTCGATCGTTATCTTGGCACCTGGTACGAGATAGCCCGCCTCGACCACGGTTTCGAGCGCGGACTGGAGCAGGTGAGCGCCACCTACAGCCTGCGCGACGATGGCGGGGTCAAGGTGCTCAACCGCGGCAAGCAGAGCGACGGCAGCTGGCGCGAAGCCGAGGGCAAGGCCTACTTCGTCGACAAACCGGACGAAGCACGGCTCAAGGTGAGCTTCTTCGGCCCCTTCTACGGCGGCTACAACGTCATCGAGCTGGACCCCGATTACCAGCTCTCGCTGGTGACCAGCTACAACCACGATTATCTCTGGATCCTCGCCCGCTCACCCAATCCGCCCAAGGACAAAGTGGATGCCCTGGTCGCCAAGGCGGCATCGCTGGGCTTTGCCACCGATCAGCTGATCTGGGTCAAACAGACCCCTTGAGCCTGTCGTGAAATAAGAAAGGGCAGCCCGCGGGCTGCCCTTTTTCATGAACGTTCGAGTGATGATCAGAGCCTGAAGCGGCCGATCTCCAGCTCCAGCCGCTCGGTCAGCCCCTTCAGCTCGGCCGCTTGTGCCGCCTCCTGATTGGCCTGCTCGGCCAGCTCCTGGGAGACGTGACGGATGTTCTCGGTGTTGCGGCTGATCTCGCTGGTGACCGAGGTCTGCTCTTCGGCCGCCGCCGCAATCTGGGTCGCCATGTCGCTGATGGCGCCGATTGCCTCGTTGATCTGCCCCAGGCTCAGGTTGGCGGACTCCGCGTCCTCCACGCTGGTACCTGCCAGCTGGCGGCTAGTCTCCATGCCGCTCACCGCCCGGCGGGTGGTCTGCTGCAGGGTCTCGATCATCTGCTGGATCTCGTCGGTGGAGTCGTGGGTGCGGCGTGACAGCACCCGCACCTCGTCCGCCACCACCGCAAAGCCGCGCCCCTGCTCACCGGCCCGGGCCGCCTCGATGGCGGCGTTGAGCGCCAGCAGGTTGGTCTGCTCGGCGATGCCGCTGATGGTGGCCAGAATGCCGCTGATCTTCTGGGCGTGGGCATCCAGCTCCACGATGATCTGGCTGGCGTCCGCCACTTCGTCCGCCAGCCCCGTGATGCTGCGCTGGCTCTGACCGACCTGTGACTGACCAGCGACCGCCAGCTTGACCGCATCGCCCGAGGTGGTGGCGGCAAACTCGGCGTTGCCGGCGATCTCCTGAGTGGCGGAGGCCATCTCGGTCACCGCGGTCGCCACCATCACGATCTCGTCCTGCTGCTGGCGCACCCGCTGGCTGCGGGACTGGGCCCCGGCTGCCTGGGTGCGGGACTGGGCCGCCAGCTCGACGGTGACGTCCCGCAGCCGGCTGACGATGCCGTGCAGCCGCGCCACGAACTGGTTGAAGCTCTCCGCCAGCTGACCCACCTCATCCTTGCTGCGAGTGTTGATGTGCACCGTGAGGTCCCCCTCGCCGTGAGCGATGTCGTGCAGCGCACCAGCCACCCGGCCCAGATCGGCAAACAGATACTTGAACATGGCGGTGAGCAGGGCGCTGAACACCAGCATCAGCACCAGGGTCAGCCCCACCAACTGCCACAGCAGGGTGGCAAGCGGCGCCTCCAGCACGTCGCGATACATCACCATGGCCAGCAGCCAGTCGGTGCCCGCCACCGGCTGCACCGCCAGCAGCACGTCACGCCCGTCCAGGGTGGCGGCGTGCAACTCGTTGTTCTCACGGCCCCACTGCTGGAAGGTGGCCGCTGACAGGTCGGGGGAAAGCTCACCAATCTGCTTGAGCGCCAGCTCCTTGTTGGGGTGGCCGACGATGAGGCCGCTGCTGTCGAGCAGCATGGCGTACCCCTCGCCCTGCACCTGCATCGCCAGCACCTCGTCGATCAGCTTGTCGAGCGCCAGGTTGGCACCCACGGCGCCGACCAGTTCGCCCTGATGCAGCACCGGCTCGGAGAGGGTGACCACCAGCTTCTGCATGGTGACGCTGACATAGGGAGCGGTGACGATGAGCTGCCCCGCCTTCACCGCGTCCTGATACCAGGGGCGCTCGCGCGGGTCATAGTTGCCGGTGTTGAGGGAGGGGTCCTGCCGGGTCATCACCCCCTGGGTCGAGCCAAAGTAGGTAAGCCCGAACCCGCCCGAGGTGTAGGCCTGCTTCAGATGCGGCACCAGCTCGGCCTGCGGGTTGTCGGCGATCAGGTTCACCAGCGCGTGCACCGTGTTCTTGCGATCCGCCATCCAGTCGCCGATGGCGACCGAGTAAGCGTGACCATAGTTGACCGCCTCGCTCTGAATGGCGCTCATGGTGCGGGATTTGAGGGTGTGAAAGGCAACGATGCCGAGCAGTGAGGCCATCAGCAGCACCACCCCCAGACTGGTGGCCAGCAGCTTGCCGCGCAACGAAAGTGTCATGACTACGGATCCTTGTTGTTGTGACGGGCCAGGGAGAGACCCTTATTTAATCAAGGCTATCGGCGAACAGGCACCGGGACTTTAGTGACTCCGTTCAGTTTGTGCCTTTTAAGCCGCAGGACGTGCTACCGATCACGAAAATGGCGACATCCCTGTCTGCCAGCCCTCGTTTCGGCGAGCAAGGCGTCAGCTGTCGACGGGTCGATGCGACCTCAGAGCGGGGTCTCGCCACCCAGCTCGGTCAGCAGCAAATTCAGCAGCGCGGGCGGGCGCTCCCCGTGCCAAGCCAGCGCAGTGGTTACCACCTGCACCTCTCCCGCCAGGGGGCGGATCACCACGTTGGCCGGGGCGCTCTTGTGCAGGGGCTCGGGCACCAGGGCCACCCCCTGGCCACAGCCGACGAAGGCCACCTGGGAGGCTACGGTACGCGCCTCATGCAGCACCCGGGGAGCGAAGCCCGCCTCGTGGCAGCAGGCCATCAGGGTATCGAAATAGGCCGGGTTGAGGGCGCGGGGGAACAAGACGAAGGGATCCTCCGCCAGGGCAGCCAGGGGCACGGACGCTTCCCTCGCCAGCGGGTGGGTCAGGGGCAGGGCCACCGCCAGCCTGTCCTGCTTCAAGGGGCGCACTCGTATACTCCCCTCATCCCGCCCGGCCAGCCGCACCAGGGCTAGATCCAGTTCGCCGCTCTCCAGCGCCGGGATGGCGTCGGCGCTGTCTATCTCCCGCACCGAGACGGTGACGCCGGGATGGCTCAGCTTGAGCCGCTCGATCACCGCCGGCAGCTCGTCCAGCATGGCGGAGGTGATGGCCCCTATGGTCAGCAACCCCACCTGACCCGATGCCGCCTCCCGCACCGCCAGCTCCAGGTGTTCGAGCTGATCCGCCAGCCGCCGCACCGCAGGCAGGATCGCCTGACCCGCCGGGGTGAGCTGCACCCCCTTAGGGGTGCGATCGAACAACTTCACCCGCAGGGCATGCTCCAGCACCTTGATCTGCTCGGTCAGGGGCGGCTGGGTCATACCGAGGCGGCGGGCTGCGCGGCCGAAATGGCGCTCCTCGGCCACTGCCAGAAACAGCCAGAGATGGCGGACGAGTCGGAAATTGATCATGGTTGATAGCCTGTTCGAATCGGGTCGTTACTTTCTTTGAATTTTACGTATAGGCATAGGCTCACAACAATGACGCCGACCCTCTCAACAACATAGGAAGCGACGTGCAAGCCTACCTGATGTTTATCGCCATGGCAGGGCTCACCATACTGAGTCCTGGCCCCAGCACCCTCAAGTCCCTCACCAATGCCCTCAATCACGGGCTGGGACCGGCCCTAGTCGGCATGGCCGGCCTCACCTGCGGGGTGCTGGGGGTGGCCACCCTCTCCGCCACCAGCCTGGGGGTGCTCCTCGCCACCTCCCCCACCGCCTTCGAGCGGGTGCGCTACGGCGGCGTGCTCTACCTGGCCTGGCTCGGGGTGAAGCTGTGGCGCAGCCCCCCTCCCAGGATGGGTGAGAACCCGCCATCGGCCCGCCACCGGCTGTTCTGGGAGGGTGTCATGCTGCAATTCACGAACCCCAATGCGCTGATCTTCTTCCTCTCCATACTGCCCCAGTTTATCGACCATCGGCGCGCCTATTTGCCGCAGTTCCTGTTGCTGGTTTCCAGCTTCTGCCTGCTGATGGTGCTGGTGCACGGCGGCTACATCTTCTCGGCCCGCAAGGCGCGGCGCTGGCTGCAAGGGGGTGGCGGGCGCTGGATCAACCGCCTCGGCGCCCTCGCCTTCGGGTTGCTCGCCATGGTGCTGCTGCGGGGCTAGGAGGCCCCGCACTCTCGATGCCCACCAGGGCGCGTATCACCCGGCGGCCATGTAGCGCTCGCTCTCTTCGAAGAACTCGGCCAGCGCCCACCACATCAGCACAGGGTTCGAATACATGGGGAAGTGGCCGCAGCGGGGGATCTCGGTCAGCCTGACCCCGGCCTGCGACAGCGCCCCCAGATAGGAGAGGTGGGCGTTCTGCTCCCCGTACAGGAAGTGCCGGGGGCACGGCAGGGCGAGGAACTTGCCGAGCAGACCCCCCTCATCCGAATGGGCCACCATGGAGCGGAAGATGGGGCGCACCGCCTCGGTGCATACCTTGTGACGCAGGCTGGCGGCATAGAGGGCGCTCGCCATGTCCCGGCCATGGCGGGTGCGTTCGATGAAGGCGGCGAAGAAGGCCTCGTCACTCTGCGCCGGGTAGGCCTGCACCTGACGGCTCAGGAAGCAATCCTCCGGCGCCAAGTTGCCCTCCATGCTGGTGAAGCTGAGCACCCGCTCGGGATGGCGATATGCCAGCAGCAGGGCGGTCAGCCCGCCCATGGAGTGGCCCACCAGATGGAAGCGCCCGAACCCCTTGCTCTCGATCATCTTGAGTGCCGTCAGCACCAGCAGATCCAGATCAATGCGATCCGGCCTGTCCAGGGTGGTTGCCCCGCAGCCGGAGGCATCCCAGGCGAGGAAGGGGCGATCGTCGAAGTCGGGATGGTGGACGAGGTCGGCGTAATCCTCCTTGGTGGAGCCGAAGCCGTGCAGGAAGACGACGGGGGCACGCGTACCCGGGCGGCCGATGGCGGCGATGTCGAGCCGCACCTCCCCCAGTTGCAGGGCTTGGGTCCATTCGGTGCAGCGGGGGGACATGGGATCTCCTTGGTATGGATGGGCCAACGATGGCGGCCCCCGATTATGGCCAGCCCCGGCGAGCCGGTGAATTTTGATCAGCGTATCAACACCATTCGCTCAGACTATGACGATGGCGCTGTTCATTCGATTTACCAGTTCCTGCCCGCCCCTCGCGCCAATGAAAAAGGCCGCCATATGGCGGCCTTTTTAGGCAACATTATCCCTATCTCACCCGGGCGATGGCGGTATTGAGCCGCATATTGGTCGCATCCAGCCCTGGGGTCTGACCATGGAAGTCGAACTCCAGCCTGACACCGGGGCGGAACAGCAGGCAGTGGGTGGAGCCGCCGAAGTGGAACATGCCAAGCGGATCCCCCTTCTGCACTCGATCCCCCGCCTGCACAGTGATCTCGCAGCTCGACACCTCGGCCATCCCCACCGGCACCACGCACATCAGGCCGATTTTGGGGTTGTCGGCCTCGATGAAGATGAGTGCCCGGGTCGCCACCGAGGTGAGGAACGGCTGGGAATTGTTGGGGGCGCTGGGATCCGCCCCCTGCGGGTCGGCAAAGCCTTCGAACTGGTTTTCCAGATAGTAGGTGCCGTTGACGATGCGCACTTTGCGGATGGTGCCGCTCACCGGGCTGTGCCAGCGGTGGTAGCTGAGCGCACTGAGGAAGGCCTGGTAGACGGTGCCGCCTTCGAAACGGGGCGCCAGATCGTCAAAATCGAGCATGTTGTCCAGCGAATAGGGCTGCCCCTTGAGCCAGAACTGATCGCTGCGGCTCACCTCCTTGCGCACCTGCAGCGGCGCCGATTCGCAGGCGTTGACGATGACACTGTCATCCGTCGGCGCAGATACCGGCCGCACCCCGGCCCGAAAACGTCGGGTGAAGAAGTCGTCCCAGCAGCTGAACCCGTGGTATTCGGCCGCCGGCTCGCACTCGAAGATCTGCTCGAAGCTGCCCGGCGTGGGGTTGGGCCCCTCCCCGACCGCCTCGTTCGCCACCTTGACCATCTCGGCCTTGGCCACCTTGCCAAGCCAGGGCACCACCAGGGTCTCCTGATCCAGCCGGCTGACCGGTTCATTCAACACGTAGCGGGAAGCCGGGCTCTGCAGGAACTGGGCCCAGTAGTCGAGGATCTTCTTGAACTGCTGGTTGATCAGGGCGTTGGCAAAGAAGTGATAGCCGGACTGGGTGGCCATGGGCCAGTCGAGCAGAGCATTGATGGGAAAGCCGATGAGACCGGATGGCTCGTGGCTGGGGATGTCCTGATACGCCTCGGGTGCCATGGTCATGATGCCGTTGAGCAGCCCCAGGAACTCCTCGAACGAGCGTACCTCTGGCTGACCGAGCGGGGTCAGGTGCTTGTGGCGCCAGGCTTCCTTGAACATGGCTTCGGCCTGGGCATGCAGCGCAGGGTCGGCATGGACCAGATCCCGCAGCTCGGCGATGGGGGGCACCAGCGCACGCGGCTGCTGGGTCACGTAGTGCTTGATCCGCCGGATCCAGCGCTCGATATGGGCGCCATCGCGGGGGATCCAGCCACCGGGACGGGACTTGTTCAATCGGGTTTCAACTGCCTTGTTCATGGTTCGCTCTCCTCAGCTGATGTTCACGCCCACAATCCACGGCTTGAGCATTGAGTGCCGGCCTGCCAACGGCATGCCAGGGCACCGACCCTGTTATGTAGCACAGGGAGCGCGGCGGGACGATTGCCAGAAACGACAGGGCAAACCGGCGCAACAACGACTAGCGGTCGGGATGAACGAGTACAACAGGAGGAAGCGCCCTGCTACAGCAGGCGGGACAAGGGACGACGGGAAAAAACGGGAGGCCCGGAAAAGCGAAAAGCCAGCTCAATGAGCTGGCTTCTCTGAAGAATGGCAGGGGCGGCAGGACTCGAACCCGCAACCATCGGTTTTGGAGACCGCTGTTCTACCAATTGGAACTACGCCCCTGCAACAAACGAGGCGAATTATACAAAGCCGGGATCAAAGGTAAAGGCTTTTTTCTCACTTTCGGTGCGATTGCACAAAGGACGAGCAGATCTCGTCACTTTTTACAGCCAAAGGGGGTAACTCGCTGTATTTACAGCCTTGTTTGGGTAGGAAAGCAGCGGCAATGGGGGTAGGGTGAAGAGGTGGCCAGGCAATGAGGAGGCTGCTCATGCTCAATTATCGGTTACTTCAACAACTTGCACCGCTCAACTTCCGGGATGAGAGCAAAACCGAGGCCCTGCCGGACTATCTGGCACGGGTCGCCCCGCTGGTGCCCTTCATTCCCGACAATGTGCTCTCCCAGTGGATTTACCGCCATTGGCGCGGTTTTGAATCCAACTGGAGCTTTATCGATCTCGCCCGCCACCAGTTCGAGTGTGAAAGCTGGCCGACCGCCAGGATCATCGAGCAGACCGGTTCCCGCCATATGGAGGTGGTCGAACGCTGGGGCGAGATGCTGAGGCACAACCGTTACGTCCGCCGCTCCTGGCTCGGGGAGTACATGCTGAGCCAGGGTACCTGGTCCGAACCCATCATAGTGCTGGCATCGGCGGCGGGCAGCAGCTACCCGGACGGTCACCCGCTGCCACAACCCTATTGTCTGCTGGAGGGACACCACAGACTCGCCTATCTGCGCAGCATGGCCGAAGATGCGCAGCCATTGCAGGCCGAGCACCAGGTGTGGGTTTGCCGGCCAGTTCACGACAGTTAAACGTTTTTCCGCGCAAATCTTGCCTTTGAAATAAATTTTTGACAATTCAAAATGCGACTCTATAATCTGTCCGGTTTGAAAAAAGGTCAGGACAGGACAATGCAGTTTTTGCTGAAAAAAACAGCCTTGCAGACGGGTGGAGCGCACCAGAGCGGCCCCGTTGTTTCCGGTTCCCGACCCACAGATCCCCAATTGTTTTTAAAAAAAGCCCCTGTTTCAGGGGCTTTTTTTTGTGCCCGAAAAACCTTCATTGATGTCAAAGGGAATGCAGACGATGACCAATCCACTCTATAAGAAACATGTCATCTCCATTTCGGACCTGACCCGGCCCGACATGGAACTGGTGGTCGCAACCGCACAGCGGTTGAAGGCCGAACCCGACACCCGCTTGCTGAAAGACAAGCTGGTTGCCAGCTGCTTCTTCGAAGCCTCCACCCGTACCCGCCTGTCGTTCGAGACCGCGGTCCAGCGCCTGGGCGGCAACATCATCGGCTTCGCCGACGGTGGCAACACCAGCGCCAAGAAGGGCGAGACCCTGGCCGACTCCATCAAGATCATCGGCTCCTACACCGATGCGGTGGTGATGCGTCACCCGAAAGAGGGCGCCGCCCGCCTCGCCTCCGAGTTCTCCCGGGTACCGGTCATCAACGGCGGTGACGGTTCCAACCAGCATCCGACCCAGACCCTGCTCGACCTCTTCTCCATTCACGAGACACAAGGCAAGCTGGACGGCCTCAACGTCGCCTTCGTCGGTGACCTCAAGTACGGCCGCACCGTGCACTCGCTGGCCCAGGCCCTCAGCCTGTTCAACTGCCGCTTCTTCTTCATCTCGCCGGAAGCGCTGGCGATGCCGGATTACATCTGCGAGGAGCTGGAAGAGAAAGGCATCCAGTTCAGCGTGCACGAGACCATGGAAGAGGTGATGCCGGAGCTCGACATCCTCTACATGACCCGGGTCCAGAAAGAGCGCTTCGACGAGACCGAATACAAGCACATGGCCGCCAAGTTCGTGCTGGAAGTGGCCACCCTGGAAGGCGCCAAGCCCACCATGAAGATCCTGCACCCCCTGCCCCGCGTCGACGAGATCGACGTCGCGGTCGACAAGACCCCCCACGCCTACTACTTCCAGCAGGCGGAGAACGGGGTTTATGCACGCCAGGCGCTGCTGGCTCTGGTACTGAACGAAACCGTCTAAGGGAAAGGGGTATATCATGTCCGAGAAGAACCAACTGCAAGTCGAAGCCATCCGTCACGGCTCCGTCATCGACCACGTCCCCGCCGGCCAGGGCATCAAGATCCTCAAGCTGTTCCAGCTGATCGAGACCCAGGAGCGCATCACCGTCGGTTTCAACCTGAAATCCGGCGCGCTGGGCAAGAAGGATCTCATCAAGATCGAGAACACTCGCCTGACCGAACAGCAGGCCAACCAGCTGGCGCTGTTCGCCCCCAAGGCGACCGTCAACATCATCGAAGACTTCGCCGTGGTGAAGAAACACCAGCTGGAGCTGCCGGAGTTCATCGCCGGGGTATTCCACTGCCCCAACTCCAACTGCATCTCCCACAACGAGCCGGTGGACAGCTACTTCCGGGTGCGCGAGGTGAAAGGCGTGGTGCGGATGAAGTGCAAGTACTGCGAGAAGTCCTTCACCCAGGACATCGTCAGCGAGCGCTACTGATAGCCAGACTCAAAAGATATCCAGGTGGGCCCCAAGGGGCCCATTTTTGACCCCTGTCACATCACCAAATAACCAGTTGGTTATAATTTGCCATCCAAACAGAGCTATTCCCGCTCATTTCCTGCCAGTGCATTGATTGCCAGTATTTTTTGCTGATATTCAGCGAATGCGGCAGATATCGAGCGTTTACCGTCGGTCATCATCAAAGGAATTCGCCGTGGTCAAAACCCTCAGTCGTCCCGTGGAACAAGAGCCCGATCTGGCCCAGCTGGATGCCTGTCGCCAGATCATCGGCCAGCACTGCTACAGCACCCAGGAGGAGATCCGGCGCGAGCTGTCGGAGCGCGGTTTCGCCGACATCAGCCAGTCCACCATCTCCCGCCTGCTGCGCCGGCTCGGCGTGGCCAAGGCCCAGAACGCCAACGGCAAGAAGGTCTACACCCTGGTGGACGAGCAGCTGGAGCCCGCCGGCAGTACCCGCTCCATCCACGACATGGTGCGCGAAGTGGTGCACAACCAGCAGATGGTGCTGATCCACACCACCCCGGGTGCCGCCACCGTGGTGGCCCGCCTGCTGGATCGCAACGCCAATCCCGAGATCATGGGCGCCGTCGCCGGCAACGACGTGGTGCTGGTCGCCCCGCGCCACATCAGCCGCACCCGTCAGGCCCACGCCGCCGTGGTGCGCACCCTGGCCCAAGCCCGCTAAGCCCTCTCCCCCGAAGAGATCGAGGCGACCAGAAGGTCGCCTTTTTGTTGCCGCTGATCTTCGCCAAGGATGGTTCATCCTCACCCGTTCTCCCCTCACCACGGCTTGAATCGTTATGAATCAGCCATAAAAAACGGGAGCCAGTGGCTCCCGTCTTCAGCTTTCTCTTCGTTGTGGATCAGAGCACTGCACCCAGGCTCAGGCAGACCACGATCAGCACGGTCAGCAGGCCGAGCAGCGGCGCCACCCATTTCAGCCAGCGTACGTAGGGCACCTTGGCAATCGCCAGGCCACCCATGACCACGGCGGAGGTCGGGGTCACCAGGTTCACCAGGCCGGAGGCGGACTGATAGGCGGTGACCACCAGCTCGCGACCCACGTTGGCGAAGTCGGCCAGCGGCGCCATGATCGGCATGGTCAGCACGGCCAGGCCGGAGGAGGACGGCACCAGGAAGGAGAGCACCACTTCCAGCACGAACATCACGTTGATGAACACCACGGTGGAGAGGCCGGTCACGATCCCTTCTGCGCTGTGCAGTATGGTGTGAGTGATCATGCCGTTGTCCATCACCACCACGATACCGCGGGCGATACCGATGATGAGGGCGACGCCGAGCAGGTCGCGGGCACCATCGATGAAGTTGGAGGTCAGCTCCTCTTCACTCATGCGGGAGATGACACCGACGATGATGGCGGCGGCCAGGAACACACCGGAGATCTGCGCCATCCACCAGCCCAGCACGGCCACCCCGTAGATCATCACGGCGAAGGCGGCGACGAAGATACCCAGCACGATTTTACGGGTCAGGGTGAACTCCAGCATCTGATCGCTCTTGTTGCCAAGGAAGTGGGCACGGTTCTCTTCCCACTTGTCAGCCACCAGGGATTTGCTCGGGTCGTTGCGCACCATCTTGGCGTAACGCATCACATAGGCAACACAGAGCAGCCAGCCGGCAACCAGCATGGCGACGCGCAACCAGATGCCGTCGGTGAAGGAGATACCGGCCGCGTTGGCGGCAATCACGGTGGCGAACGGGTTGATGGTAGAGCCCAATGTACCGATACCGGCCCCCAGCAACACGGTTGCGGCAGCCACCACCGGGTCAAAGCGAGCGGCCATCATCACCGGCACCAGCAGGGTGTAGAACGGCAGCGACTCTTCCGCCATGCCGTAGATGGTGCCGCCCGCGGCGAACAGCGCCATCAGGATCGGGATCATCCACTCTTCACGGCCGCGCAGACGGTCGGTTACACGCTCGATACCGGCATCGATGGCACCGGTCTTGGTCACAATGCCAAGAAAACCACCGATGATCAGGATGAACAGGGAGACGTCGATGGCGCCTGCCTGATAGGTGTCATGGTTATAAAGACCGTCGATAGGTGCCAGCAGCACGTCGACGATCCCCTGGGGATTGCCCTCCACCAGTTTGTAGGTACCAGCCACCGGCACTTCCTTGCCGAGGGCTTCGTTCATGGTCATTTCATATTTGCCGGCCGGCACTATCCAGCTCAGGGCGGCCACCAGGGCGATCAGCACGAACAGTATCGTGTAGGCTGACGGGAACTTGAATTTGGTCATGGTCCAGCTTCCTTCTGTGGGTGTGGTATCCATGCAGGCTGCGGGTCGTAGGGTTAGAGGTATTATGCCGCTGTCACATGGTCGAAAAGCCGGGGGTCACCCCCCGGCACCACTACTGCGACCTTAGTCGCCCAGCGTAGCAACCATCACTGCCTTGATGGTGTGCATCCGGTTTTCGGCCTCGTCGAACACGATGCTGTGCTCGGATTCGAACACGTCCTCGGTCACTTCCAGGCCTTTCATGCCATATTTGTCAGCCACTTCCTTGCCCATGGTGGTCTCATCGTTGTGGAACGCCGGCAGGCAGTGCATGAACTTCACATCCGGGTTCTTGGTGGCGTTGATGACATCCATGTTGACCTGATACGGGGTCATCAGTTTGACGCGCTGATCCCAGGCTTCTTTCGCTTCACCCATGGAAACCCAGACGTCGGTGTAGAGGAAGTCGGTACCCAGCACACCCTCTTTGACGTCTTCGGTCAGGGTGATGCGTGCGCCGGTCTCTTCGGCGATCAGGCGGCACTTGGCAACCAGTTCTTCTTCCGGCCAGAAGGCTTTCGGCGCAACCAGGCGGATGTCCATGCCCATCTTGGCGGCACCGACCATCAGGGAGTTGCCCATGTTGTTGCGGGCATCGCCCAGGTAGGCGAACTTGATTTGATCCAGACGTTTGCCCTTGCCGTGCTCCAGCATGGTCATGAAGTCGGCCAGGATCTGGGTCGGGTGGAATTCGTTGGTCAGGCCGTTCCAGACCGGTACACCGGCGTAGGCACCCAGCTCTTCCACGATCTCCTGACCGTAGCCACGGTATTCGATACCGTCATACATGCGACCCAGTACCCGGGCGGTGTCCTTCATGGACTCCTTGTGACCAATCTGGGAACCGCTTGGGCCGAGGTAGGAGACTTGCGCGCCCTGGTCGAAGGCCGCCACTTCAAACGCACAGCGGGTACGGGTGGAGGTCTTCTCGAAGATCAGGGCAATGTTTTTGCCGGTCAGGTGTTTACGCTCATAGCCACCGTATTTGGCTTTCTTCAGGTCGATGGCCAAGTCGATCATGTATTGGATTTCGCGCGGGGTGAAGTCCAGCAGTTTCAGGAAGTTACGGTTACGCAGATTAAAAGCCATGATGAGTTCTCTCTATATTTGTTCAGACCAATTTAGGCAGTAGTGTTGACTACGCATTCTTCAGTACAGATTTGTTCAAGCCACGTAGGGCAGTAGCACTGGCTACGCATTCTTCAGTACAGATTTGTAACTACGCATTCACGGTACGGGTAGCGACGATATTGGTACCGGCTTCGCCCTTGAGGATGGCCAGGCCATCTTCCAGCGAACCGATGCCGACCATGCCGCCGGTCGCTTTGACAAATTCACAGGAGGCTTCGACTTTCGGTCCCATGGAGCCGGCATCGAACTTGACCCCGGCCAGCTCGTCCGGGCTGGTGATCCGCAGCGGACGCTGGGTCGGTTTGCCCCAGTCCAGATAGACGGCATCGGCATCGGTCAGGATCAGCAGGGCGTCGGCCTTGATCTGCTTGGCCAGGTAGGCGGCAGACATGTCCTTGTCGATGACGGCTTCGATGCCGGTCAGGCTCTGGCCATCCCAGGTCACCGGAATGCCACCACCACCGGTACAGATGATGAGGTGACCCTGGGCGATCAGGGTTTCGATGGCGTCGCCTTCGACGATGCGCTGGGGCAGCGGGGACGGCACTACACGGCGGAAGAACTTGCCGTCAGCCTTGACCACCCAGTGCTTCTCTTCTGCCAGGGTGCGGGCTTCCGCTTCTTCGTAGACGGGACCGATAAATTTGGTCGGATTGGCAAACGCCGGATCCTTGGGATCGACCTGCACCTGGGTCAGCAACGCGGTGACGTTGCGGCTCGGCATCAGGTTTTTCAGCTCCTGGATCAGCATGTAGCCGATCATGCCCTGAGACTCGGCACCCAGCACATCCAGCGGATAGGGGGATACCTTGGTGTAGGCACTGTTTTGCAGGGCCAGCAGACCGACTTGCGGGCCGTTGCCATGCACCAGCACCACGTTGTACTCCTGAGCGATCAGGGCGATGGTCTTGGCGGCGGTGGCGATGTTCTTGCGCTGGATGTCAGCTTCGAGCGGCTCGCCACGACGGAGCAGAGCATTGCCACCCAGGGCGACGACGACAGTTGGTTTTTTCATGAGTGTTACTCTCGAGTCTTGGTATCTGTGGCGCCGGCCTCTTGCCGGCGCCACGCCGTCTTGTTAGATGCCGTCGCGTTCCATCGGGCAGCTCATGCAGCGGGCGCCGCCGCGACCACGTCCCAGCTCTTCACCCGGGATGGGCAGCACTGTGATGCCTGCCTTGTCGTACTTCTCGTTGGTGTAGGTATTGCGCTCGTAACCCACCACCACGCCGGGGCGCACGGTCAGCACGTTGTTGGCATCGTTCCACTGCTCGCGCTCGGCCTCGAAGGTGTCACCACCTGTGGTGATGAGCTTGAGCTGATCGACACCCAGTGCCTTCTCGATGGCGGTGACGAAGTAACCCTCTTCCTTGATGTTCATGCCGGTGGCACCGCCCGGAGTCAGGCTCCAGCAGTTCACATCCTTGCGGATGACTTCCGGATAAACGGAGAAGGTGTCTATGTCCATGTGGGTCATGACGGTATCCAGGTGCATGCAGCTGCGGTGTTTCGGCAGTTGCATGGCGATGACCTGCTTGGCCTGGCCGTGTTTGAACAGGCCGCGAGCCAGGTGCTCGACCCCTTGCGGTGTGGTGCGCTCGGACATGCCGATGAGCACGGAACCGCGGCCGATGACCAGCACGTCGCCACCCTCGATGGTGGAGTTGTCGTAGTCGCGATCTTCATCACCGAAGTATTTGATGAAGTCTTGGCCAGCGAACTGCGGGTGCCAGCGGTAGATGGCCTTCACGTGGTTGGTCTCGCGACGACGGGCGGCCTTGGCCATGGGGTTGATGGAAACGCCGCCATAGACCCAGCAGGAGGTGTCACGGGTAAACAGGTGGTTGGGCAGCGGCTCGATGATGAAGTCGGTCGGGGCGTGCATGCCGACGACCATGTTGACGCCGCTGTAGGGCATCTCGGAGTAGGTCAGGCCACCGGAGAGAATGCGGGCCAGTTCACGGTGCGGCATGTCTGCCAGGAAGCAGCGCACGTCGTTGGCAAAGGAGGTACCGAGGCGATAGTCGGAGACCTGATGTTGCAGCAGCCAGGTTTTGGCTTCCGGCACGTCCAGGGTTTCGGCCAGCAGATTGGTCAGCAGGAAAACTTCGACATTCTGATCGCGCAGTACCTGAGCGAATTTGTCGTGCTCCTGACCGGCACGTTCAACCGACAGGACGTCATCAAACAGCAGATCCTGGCAGTTGGAAGGAGTCAGACGCTTCAGACTGAGGTTGGGGCGGTGCAACATGACACGGCGCAATTGGCCAACTTCAGAACCTACATAAAATTTGCTCATGATTATATTCCGTCTAGCAGTGGTCCCTGCGAGTGATTGAATAGATTCCTTCTATTCATGCTCGTGGCTAAGGCGGGATATTCTTTATGTAGGGTAATCGGCTTGTGTTCTATCCTGCCCTTGCCTTTCGAGACCGAGGTTAGACCTGCGAATCACACCAAACTTAGACATTGATCACATTCACTTATAACTGAATAAAATCACGGTTTATTCTTTGATAGGGATAACAGAACTGACAATCTCCCATTCATCACCCTCGTTTAAATACGCACTTTTCATCGTGAATTTTTCATATTTCTTCTTGTTTCATTCATCCATCATATCTACTAAGGGATATATAGAAAAACAAAAAACCTTCAATTTCATAGAGATAAAAACAAAATCAACATTCATTGAATTTAATATGCAAAAAATTGAATTTTATGAGATTTCAAAGCGGTGATGCGGGGAAATAAATAGTCATTGCCTGCCTGCTCACTGAATAATCTGTTTGTTGTCCCAGATCATGGCATCTCGTCCAACCCGCTCGCGCAGGCCCGCTGCGGCGCACCTGCCGGCTCATCATTTATATGGATATGCACCCAGTCCGCATCTTGGCCGCTCATTTTTCAGGACGCCTGCCATCAGCTCTTTTCAAACTTTTTTCATTAGTTGAATTTATTTCAGCACCTTGCGTCACCAACCACCTCGGCTTAACTCAGAAAGTGATCAGGATCACACTCGTTTTATCACCAAGGAGATAACCATGAAGATCAAGTCACTGCTGTTGTTTGCCACCCTGCTGCTGCCCATGACCCCTGCACTGGTCAGTGCAGAAGGGGCGCCGGCCATGCCGCTGGTGGTATGCCAGGTCGATAAGGCTCCCCAGATGCTGGTGCCGGCCTATGTCTGTCAGTGGTATGGCGGCAGCCAGCACTATTGAGAGTGAGAGCCCAAGAGGAGGCCACCTCCTCTTGGCTTGTCATGGCCCAACCCCCTCCTATACTCAATGCAGCTGTTTTTCATAGGGATAGGAGACGGTCATGATCCTGCTGGTCGGTGGCGAAAAAGGGGGGAGCGGCAAGAGTTGCCTGGCCCAGAATCTGGCGGTTTACCTCAGGACCCAATTTCATGGCGAGGTGTTGCTGGTCGATTGCGATCCACAGCGCACCACCTCGGACTGGATCCAGGAGCGCAATGACAATCCGGACCTGCCCCAGATAAATTGTGTTCAGCTCTACGGCAACATCCGCAACGACCTGCTCAGCCTGAAGAACCGCTATGACTATCTCATCGTCGATTGCGGCGGCCAGGACAACCGGGCTCTGCGTTCCACCATGGCAGTTGCCACCCACGCCCTGATCCCGCTGCGCCCCAAACGCCGCGATCTCAAGACCTTGCCGCACATGGAAGACCTCATCACCACCTGCAAGATGGTCAACCCCAGCCTGCGGGCGGCCGTGGTGCTGACTCAGTGCCCTGCCCTCCCCAACCAGGTGAAGCGGATCCTGGAGGCCAAGGAGGTGTGCTCTTCCTTCGGTGTCGACGTACTCAACTCCATTACCTATGGCCGCAATGTCTACGATGACAGCGAGGAGAAGGGGTTGTCGGTGATGGAAATAGAACCGGATGGCAAATCTGCCGAAGAGATCCGGGCCATCGCCAAGGAGTTTCTGGAGCTGGGGGTGTGAGATGGGCCTTGCCGACCTGAAGAAGAAACACAACCTGCATCATCAGAAGAAGTTCACCATTGACGAGTTCATCGAAGATGCTGACTTCTACGCCAAGGGCAAACCCAAGGTTGTCAGCCTGGAGCTGAATCTTCATCGGGAGGAAGCCCTCACTGCACTCGCCTTCATCGAGAATGGTGAACACCTGAAACCCAGCTACAAAAAAGCGACCTTTTCCCTGAGTACCACCGCCATCGATGAGCTTGGCAGCCTGACCCAGCAGGATGGCATGAACAAATCCCTGTTGCTGCGTCTGTTTACCCATTACTTCTCCTCCTTGAGCCCGGAAGAACGCCAAACCATCTATGAACGGCTACGGGAACACAACTGACACGACAGTCGTGTCACTGATTATCACCCCCAGCTCCCCGCGCTCTGCTCCCCTTATCCCTTTCTGAACCCTGGTTAAACGGCGTGTGAGACATTCGCCATTCACCTCGTGAGCAAAGCGCCGAAAAAACTCTCGCGATAGTCGGAAGATAGGATCAAAAAACCTGAACACAAACAAAACAAAGCATTGATTTAAAATGAAATATATCGAAACAAGTTTCCTTCGTAACGAGATGCGTAAAAACGTTTTTCAATCTGCCGTTGTCGTGCCCCGTGAAATCCTTATAGTTACTCCTGCACGGACGCAATGAAGTCGGTCAGGAAGACTGGCTGCCAGGGTTGGGCAAATGGACTCACCACAGGATGTGGTAAAGGACACCTCCCAGGACGGAGAAAGTGCGACGGGAACGGATGACTCGTCAGGCCATGATGGCTAAAGGACACCCCAAAGGATTGGGAAGGGGAAACCTAAAGGAAGAGGTATAGTCAGGGATTGCAGGGAGCAACTTCGTTCAAGGACATGAGCGATAAGACTATCGGGGGCGACGCAAGTCGCCCCCATCTTTTTTGGCCATTTCTCTTCAGCGGCCAGCCTCCGGCATCTACTCGAGCCGGAAGTGGCCCACGATCTCCCGCAGCCTGTCGTAGGCCTGCTGCATCGCGGCTGAGCTGGCTACCGTCTCCTCCCCGTTGTGAGTCAGCTGGCGGATCACCTCTGCAATCGCACTCATGTTGCGATTGATCTCTTCGGCTACCGCACTCTGCTGCTCCGCCGCCGTGGCGATGTGGCTGATAAGATCGTTGATCTCCACCACCTCTCCCACCATCAGATCCAGCGATTCATTGACCCGGGTGGTGTTCTCGGCGGCCCCCTGGCAACTCTGTTTGGTGTTGCTCATGGCATCCACCACCGTCTGGGTACCCCGCTGCAGACTGACCAGCATGGTCTGGATCTCCGCCGTGCTCTGCTGGGTGCGAGCTGCGAGGGAACGCACCTCGTCCGCCACCACCGCAAAGCCGCGCCCCTGCTCGCCAGCCCGAGCTGCCTCGATAGCGGCGTTGAGGGCCAGCAGGTTGGTCTGCTCGGCTATGCTGCCAATCACGCCCAGTACTGAACCAATCTGCTGCACATCCTGCTGCATGGCTTCGATGGAGCGGGCTGTAGCCTCCACTTCGTCCACCAGCGCCATCACGCTGGCCATGGCCTGATCCACCACCTGACGGGACTGGCTCGCCAGCTGCTGGCTCTGGCCGGTCAACTGGGCCGTGCTGGCCGCACTCTCCGACACCGAGACGGCGGTACGGCTCATCTCGTTGATGGCGGTCACCACCTGCTCGGTCTCCCGCACGTGATCCGCCAGCAGGGACTGGGCGGCCCCGGTCTGGCTGGCCAACCCCTCGATACCGCTGTTGAGCTGGCCGCTGGCCTGCCGTACCTCGTTCATCATCTCCTGTAGCCGCTCGATAAAGCGGTTGATGCCGGCCGAAATCTGGCCCAGATCATCGGTACTGGTTACCGCCAGCCGACGGGTCAGGTCGCCACTGCCACGGGAGAGCTCCAGCACCAGATCCCGCAGCGAAAGGATGGGACGGTAGGCAAGATTGAGCGCCAGTACGGCGAGCACCATCACCACCACCGCCACCCCGAGCAACGCCATGATGATCTGGCCGTTGAGCGCCTGGGTCATGGTGCGGATGTAGTCGAGATCGATGTAGCCAGTCAGCGTCCAGCTGCTGCCACGGATATCCAGCGGATTGGGACGAGCCTCGTTCTCTCCCTGCGGCTTGCTGCTGTAGAGCACATTGCCCTGGCCATCGGCCAGCGAGAAGTAACGCCCCTCGCCGCTCACCTTCTCCAGCAGGTTCTTGAACTCGCTCATGTCGAGGTAATAAAGGTAGGCAGAATCGGCCCCTCGCGGCACCAGAATGGAGATGACGGGCTTGCCATCCACCTGCAGCAGCGGGCTGACGGTGATCTGGTTGTTGGCGGCGGGGATCAGCTTGCGCAGCGCATCGACCTTGGCCGTATCGTTGATGACCCCGCTCACGTCGAACGCCATGTCGCCAATAACCTTGACGATATTGTGAAAGCCGGTCTCTTCCAGCGTCTTCTTGACGTTGGTCACCCCGAAGTTGAGGTTGGCCGCCAGCAGGATTTTTTGATTGATGTCGCTGGCCAGCTTCTCTTTGACTAGGGAGATCTGCTCGTTGATGTTCTGGGTGGCCTGGGTGCGGATATAGGCGCTGATGAAGTGATTGACGCTGAACCAGGCAGTGCCGATGGTGACCAGAATGGCCAGCAGCAGCAAGACGTAAATCTTGACCTTGAATGGCATGGGATCCCTCCAGAAGAGAGGGCTGGCACTGCCAACCCTCTCTGCCAATCGTTATTTCTTCTTGGCGTACTTCATGGAGTCCAGCGCCACCGCCAGAATGATGATGCCGCCCTTGATAATGAACTGCCAGTAAGGGCTGACCCCGATATAGGTCAAACCATAGTTGATCAATGTAAAGATGAGTACCCCGGTGATCACCCCGGCAACCGTGCCCACCCCGCCGGCAAACGACACCCCGCCCACCACGCAGGCAGCGATGGCATCGAGTTCATACATGAAGCCGAGGTTGTTGGTGGCACTGCCGATCCGGCCTGCTTCCAGCATGCCGCCGAAGGCGTAGAACACCCCTGCCAACGCATAGATCATCACCAGGTTGACTGCCACGTTGACGCCGGAGACCTTGGCGGCTTCCGGGTTGCCGCCGATGGCGAAGATGTTCTTGCCAAAGCGGGTCTTGTTCCACAGCACCCAGACGAACACGCTGGCGATGGCGGCATAGAAGGTCAGATAGGATAGCTTGAAGCCGCCCAGCTTGATGAACCCCTGCGCGAAGCTGGAGAAACGAGGATCGAAACCGGCCACCGGCGAGGCCCCTACCGAGTCAAAGTAGAGGGAGTTGATGCCGTAGACGATGATCATGGTCCCCAGGGTGGTAATGAACGGAGTTACGTTCAGATAAGCCACGATGAGGCCGTTGACCAGACCTATCAGGGCTCCCACCACGCACACCAGCAAGATCACCGCCGGAATGGGCACTTCACCCAGGCTGGGAAACACCTTGTTGACGTTGGTCAGCGCCTGCAGCATGGTCGCCGCGATGAGCGCCGCCAGGCCAACCTGACGACCAGCCGACAGATCCGTACCCTGGGTGATGATGATGCCAGCCACCCCCAGCGCTATGATGACCCGTACCGAAGACTGGGTCAGGATGTTGCTGAAGTTGGTGAGACTCAGGAAGGAGGGTTCCTTGATCACGATGATCATGAGCAGCACCAGCAGCACCACGTAGATGCCGTTCTCCTTGAGCGCCCGCATCAGATTGAAATTTTTAGCCGACTCCATAAATGTCTTCCTGTCTCTAGAGGTACAGAGATGCCAGGCGCAGTATCTCGCTCTGGTCAGTTTCTTTGGTATTGACGATCCCGGCGACCCGGCCATTGCTCATGACCATGATGCGATCCGTGATGCCGAGCAGTTCGGGCATTTCCGACGAAATGATGATGATGCCCTTGTCCTTCTTCGCCAGCTCCAGGATGAGCTGATAAATCTCGAACTTGGCCCCCACGTCGATGCCGCGAGTCGGTTCGTCCAGCATCAGGATCTCCGGCTGGGTCAGCAGCCAGCGGCCGATGATCACCTTCTGCTGGTTGCCCCCCGAGAGGGAGCCGATCTGGGTCTGTTGAGTCGGTGTCTTGACCCGCATGGAGTCGATGACCCACTGGGTATCGCTCTTCATCTTGTTGTCGCTGAGCAGCCCCATGGAACCCTTGTAGTTGTCCATGTTGGCGATCAGGGAGTTGAAGGCGATGTCGAGGCGCGAATAGATGCCGGTGGAGCGCCGCTCCTCGGTCACCAGTGCAAAGCCGTTGCGGATCGCCTCGTGGGCATTGTGGTTCGCCACCGGCTGACCGTGCAGCTTGATGATCCCTTCACTGCGATCGCGGATGCCGAACAGGGTCTCGACGATGTCGGTGCGCTTGGCCCCCACCAGTCCGGCGATGCCGAGGATCTCCCCCTTGTGCAGGTTGAAGGTGATGTCCTGAATGGAGGGCTGGTTCTTCGCCGTCAGGTGCTCGACTTCGAGGATCACCTCTTTCGGCTGGTTGGTCTTCTCCGGGAAACGCTGGGTCAACTCACGGCCGACCATCATGCCGATGATCTGATCCATGGTCATGCCCTTGAGCGGCTGGGTCGCCACCCACTGGCCATCCCGCAATATGGTGATCTCGTCACACAGCTGGAAGATCTCTTCCATCTTGTGGGAGATGTAGACGATGCCGCAGCCCTTCTCCTTGAGCTTGTTGATGATCTTGAAGAGATGGCTCACCTCTTTCTCGGTCAGCGAGGAGGTGGGCTCGTCCATGATGACGATCTTGGCGTCATAGGAGAACGCCTTGGCGATCTCGATCATCTGCATCTGGGAGACAGAAAGGGTACCGACCTTGACCCTTGGGTCGATGTCGATGTCCAGCTCGTCGAAGATATGCTTGGTGTCCTGATACATCTTGCCGTGATCGACGAACAGCCCCTTGGTGGGATAGCGGCCGAGCCACATGTTGTCCATCACCGAGCGTTGCAGCACCAGGTTCAACTCCTGATGCACCATGGAGACACCATTCTCCAGCGCCTCTTTGGAGGAGGTGAAGTTGATTTCCTGCCCCTTGAAGAAGATCTTGCCCTGATCCTTCTCGTAAATGCCGAACAGGCACTTGAGCAACGTGGATTTTCCTGCCCCGTTCTCGCCCATCAACGCATGCACAGAATGAGGACGGACCCGTAAATTGACATTATCGAGTGCCTTGACGCCGGGAAAACTTTTACTGACGTCAATCATCTCCAACAGCCATTCTGATTGTTGCTGTGTTGTCATATCAGCCATCACATCTGGTTGAAACTGAGGGCAAGGGGAGACCCCTTGCCCGGGAGGAGGGAGTTATTCGAATTTGGACAGGTTGTCAGCATCGACACCAACGTAGGGAACACGCACAACCTTGTTGACGATGTTCCACTTGGTGCCTTCACCGGCCGCTTTGCCTTCTGCCAGGTTCTTGGTCAGCTCGTAAGTCGCCTTGGCCTGGTTGGCGGCATCGTTCAGCACGGTACCGGCCATGGCACCGCTCTTGACCAGTGCCAGCGCTTCCGGCAGAGCATCAACCCCGAATACCGGGATGGCAGTCTTGCCCTGGGCCTTCAGCGACTCGACGGCACCCATCGCCATACCATCGTTGTTGGCGATGACCACTTCGATCTTGTTGGCGTTGGGGCCGGAGATCCAGGCGTCCATCTTGTCCTTGGCCATGGCGGTATCCCACATACCGGTATCCATGTGCAGCTGCTCGGTCTTGATGCCGCCGTCGTTCAGGGTCTTGATGACGTAGGTGGTACGGGCTTCAGCATCGGGGTGACCCGGCTCCCCTTTCAGCAGCACGAACTGGATGACGCCATCCTTGTTCAGATCCCAGGCCGGGTTGGCTTTCCAGTGCTTGGCGATCAGCTGACCCTGGATGATGCCTGACTCCTTGGAGTCGGTACCCACGTAGTAAGCCTTGTCATAGCTGGCGAGATCGGCAGCGCTCGGCTCCTTGTTGTAGAACACCACGGGCACATCCTCACCACGGGCCTTCTCGATCACGACCGGGGCCGCAGCCGGGTCAACCAGGTTGATGGCCAGCGCCTTCACGCCTTTGGCCAGCAGTACGTCGACCTGATCGTTCTGCTTGGACTGGTCATTCTGGGAGTCATTCATCAGCAGCTCCACCCCCGGGTTGGCCGCCGCTTCCTTCTCGATTGCCTTGCGCACTACCGCCATGAAGTTGTCGTCGTATTTGTAGACGGTCACCCCGATGCGGGTTTCGGCATGAGCGGTGGCCCCAGCCATCAGGCTCATCAGTACGGCGGCAATGGTCGTGATCTTTTTCATTGTTATGCTCCGATCTCTCTATCTGTTTTTGTAGGGAATGCTGTACACCAAGTGAACTGGCGCCAGCCTAATGTAATCAGTTTGTTGTATGACAATCTGTGATCATGACAACAAAATGAAAACGTTTACACTCTGTTACATAGCAACAAATCAATTAAAAATCATGTAGTTATAGTTACCCACCAAGGATTAAGCCCTGAACGAGGCTCTTTCTTGTTAAGCAATCGCTCAGATTCAGCGTAGAACACAGTTCCAATAGTAGCCGCCCGGCTGCAACCAATATTCCGGCCGCACGCTCTGGCTCCAGGAGTCATCGCCCCCAATCCCCATATGAAAGCCATCGAGACAGAGGTGCAGCCCTCCCTCGGCCACCAGATCGGTCTGGTGGCGGGCCTGTGCCAGCTGCTGCTGACTGAAGCGGCTCAAGCTGAAATGGAACAGCCCTTCGACCTCGACACTACCCAGTTGCAGCTGGCGGGTGTCGCAGCGCAGTCCGTTGTCGGTCGGGAACACATACGCGGTGTGCAGCGCATCGAGCGACGACTGCCAGCGACCGAGGTCGGCAGCCAACAGGCGATCCGGGTAGTTCTCGTGCGGACCGCGCCCCAGCCAGCTCACCTCCTCCCCTGTCACCAGCACTTCGTCGGCCAGCCAGAGCCGGGCGCCGATGCGCGGCAGAGAGGGCATCTCGGCCGCTACCTCCACTTCGATGGCGAGGCGCATGGCTCCATCCTGATCGAACTGGTGACGCCAGCGGGTCAGCAGCTTGAGCGTATCGCCGACGAAGTAACCGTGGTGTACCGTCACAACCCCTTGGTCAGGGCTCACTACCAGATCGAGGCAGCGGTGCTGCAACTCATTGAGCCCAGCCTCCTGCCAGCGAGCGATCCAGGCGTTGGGATCGGCGTGGTCCGCCTCGCTGGTACCAATGTCGTTGTCGAGCGGTGCCCGATAGAAGTGATCGGCGATGGCCTCTTTCAGCTGCTCGCGGCCCAGCTTGCACCAGCTTTGGACGCGGCCGCTGGCCTTGTCCAGCCGCCACTCGCTGGCGGCCGCCCGGATCTGCCAGCCATCCGCCAGCTCAATAAAGGTGGCCGGCGTGCGGGCGACAGGCAGCGCCAGCGGCGCAGGCAACATGCATTGCTGGCGCGCCACCTCGTGACCGGCCGCTGACCAGTGCGTGGCAGCGGGCTGCACGATGGCGAGCTCCAGCCAGGCGAGCGCCCCCGGCGCAAAGGCCGGCAACCGTTCCAGCAGAGTCAGCCTCATGCTGCCCTGCGGTGCCAAGGTGAGTGGGCATTCACCCTGGCTCACCACCATGCCGTCTTCGCACAACCGCCACTGCAGCCGCTCGTTGTCCGTCTCGCGAAACAGGTATTCACTGCGGATCTCGACCGTCAGCGGCTGGCGCTCGAGCAGCCTCAACCCGAACTGCTGCTGGGCCCGCTTGGCCTCGAACAGGGCGGGATGGGGGGTGCGGTCGGGGAACACCAAACCGTTGCAGCAGAACTGGCGATCATTCGGGGTATCGCCGAAATCACCGCCATAGGCCCAGAAATGGCGGCCGTCATCGGTCAGCTTGTCCAGTCCCTGATCGACCCAATCCCAGACGAAACCACCCTGCAGCCGCGGATGATCACGAAATGCCTGCCAGTAGTGGGTATAGCCCCCCAGGCTGTTGCCCATGGCGTGGGCGTATTCACACAGGATCAGCGGGCGGGTCTCGCCCGGCAGGCCGATCCACTTGGCCAGCGCCCACTTGGGCACCGCCGGGAAGGGTTGATCCTGATGGGTGCGGGCATACATGGGGCAGATGATGTCGGTGGCCGGCGTATCGGCCCCGCCCCCTTCGTATTGCACCGGACGGCTCGGATCCGACTGCTTGACCCAGCCATACATGGCATCGTGGGCCGGGCCGTAGCCCGACTCGTTGCCAAGGGACCAGATGATGATGCTGGGGTGGTTGAAGTCGCGGGCCACCATGCGGGTCACCCGCTCCAGGAAGGCGTTGCTCCAGGCGGGATCCCGCGCCAGCCGCCCCATGGGGGTCATGCCGTGGGTCTCCAGGTTCGCCTCGTCCACCACGTAGAGACCGAGCCGGTCGCACAGCCGATAAAGCTCGGGGTGATTGGGGTAGTGAGAGCAGCGCACCGCGTTGAAGTTGTGCCGCTTCATCAACAGCAGATCCTGCTCGATGGCGGCGGGGGTCACCACATGGCCGTTGGCCGCATCGTGTTCGTGACGGTTGGCGCCGCGAATGAGCAGCGGCTGGCCGTTGACCCGCAGCAGGCCGCCACGGATCTCCACCGCCCGAAAGCCCACGTCATAGGCCTCGCTCTCGATAGGTTCCCCCTGCTCGTCCAGCAGGGTCAGGGTGAGGCGATAGAGGTGGGGGGTCTCGGCGCTCCATTTGCGCGGGGCCGCCACCTCGAGCCAGCACTCGGCGCGATCGTCATACGCCCCTTTCTCGTCAATGGCTTGCGTGCCGATCGGCTGGCGCAGGGTCGCCACCCGCTCACCGCCGTCATAGAGATTGGCCGCCACCGACAGACCAGCCCCATTGGCCGCCTGCAGCGCGATCTTGAGGCGGCCATCGCGATAGCAGGCGTCCAGCTCTGGGGTGACCCTAATGTCCATCAGATGACGGGCCGGTTTGTGCAGCAGGCTGACGGAGCGGAAGATGCCGCTCATGCGCCACATGTCCTGATCTTCCAGATAGGAGCCGTCGGACCAGCGCAGCACCAGCACTGCCAGCCGGTTGTCACCGCTGCAGAGGAAAGAGGTCAGGTCAAACTCGGCAGGCAGCCGGCTGTCCTGGGAGTAACCGACCCAGAGACCGTTGCAGAAGAGGTGAAAGGCGCTGTCCACCCCGTCGAAGATGATCCGGGTCTGACCGCTGGCGAGCCAGTCGGCCGGCACGCTGAAGTCGCGGGAATAGCAGCCGGTGGGATTCTCGGTCGGCACCCGCGGTGGATCGCACGGGAAGAGATATTTGATGTTGGTGTAGATGGGCACGTCTGTCGCAGGCCGCAACCCTGGGTAGGCCGCATCCAGCTGCCAGTTGCCCGGCACCTTGATGGGACAGGCATCCGGCAGATCCTCGACCAGCCAGTGCTCCGGCACCAGCTCGGGCGCCGCGAAGAAGGAGAAACGCCACTCCCCATCCAGCAGGGTGCGCGATGGTGAGGCGAGATCATCTCGCGCCGCGGCTTCGCTGCGCCAGCTGAACAAGGGGGTATGGGCAGGCAACCGATTCACTGCGGTAATCGCCTGGGTCTGCCAGTCCTGACGGGCCACTATCTCCCTGAGCATTCTTCTCTCTCCCTGCATGAACGCCGAAAACGTATGCAGTGTAGGGGAGTTTTGCCCGGTGATCGGCGATCTCGCTCACACAGATGTAAACGATTACACTGAATTTGTTAAGTAAAACAGGGTAAAAATGCGCTAAATGCAGGTAAAAGACCAAGGCTCCGGATCACGCGCCGCAAAAACGGCGATCCGGAGCGATAAACGGAGGTAAATGAAAGGGATCAGCTTCGAACGGGAGCCACCGAGTGGCGGTTGATCAGGGTCGGGGTGTAAATGCGGCTCTGCACCGCCTCGCTTTCGCCCGCCGCCAGCTGCAGTGCCAGCTTGGCCGCCTGGGCAGCCATCAGTTCAACCGGGTAGCGCATGGTGGAAAGCTTGGGGCGCAGGTATCTGGCATAGATGATGTCATCGAAGCCCACCACCGACACCTCCTCCGGCACCTTGAGGCCATTGTCCGCCAGCACCGAGATGGCCCCCGCTGCCATGGCATCGTTGTAGGCCACCACGGCTGTGATGGGCAGCCCCTTGGCCAGCAGGTTGAGCATGGCGCGCTCGCCGCCCTCCTCGTTGGGCATGCCGCTCTCCACCAGCTCGGGATCGGCGCGCAGCCCTGCCTCGGCCAGCGCATCCTGATAGCCCTGCAGCCGCAGGATGGCATCCTCGATGGCGTGATCCGAACTGAGGAAGGCGATGTGGCGGTGGCCCAGCTCCAGCAGATGGCGGGTCGCCGTGGCGGCCCCCTGCCGGTTGTTGAGGGCGATGCAGCGCCCCTTGAGCGCCGGGATGTCGCGGTTGATCAGCACCATGCCGGGCACCCGCAGCGCGTAGTCGATCAGCTCCTCATCGCTCAGCGCCTTGCTGTGCACCACCAGCGCCTCGCAGCGCTTGCCGATCAGCAGTTCGATGGATTCGCGCTCCTGCCGAGCCTTGTGAAAACCATTACCCATCAACAGGTGCAGACCCTGTTCCACCGCCACCGCGGCCACCCCCTTGACCAGGGCGCCGAAGAAGGGATCCGCCACATCGCCCACCAGCACCCCCATGGTGTCACAGGTCTGACTGACCAGTGCCCGCGCGTTGGCATTGGGGGTATAGCCCAGTTCGGCCATGGCCTTCTGTACCACCTCGCGGGAGGCGGCGCTGGCCTTGGGTGAGTTGTTCATCACCCGTGAAACCGTTGCCACCGATACGTTGGCCAAACGGGCGACATCCTTGATGGTACTCATGCTGTTTTCACTTATTTCACGGCTCGGGATGGCGCCATTATACCGAGCAATGTCACTGATAACAGGGGGGAAAACCATATTGCTGAAATGATGACCATCAAAACAAGTGTAATCGTTTACACGTATTTGTTAGCCAGTTCACAGTTTGCCCGCCGGCCCCTCGGCTAGACTCCTTCACAGGCTTTTTTCAGCGTGGAGATGAGGATGAAAGTACTGGTCACCGGCGGCTGCGGCTACATCGGCAGCCACACCTGCCTGGCACTGCAAGCGGCTGGCATGGAGCCCGTGGTGGTGGACAACCTCTGCAACAGCAAGGCGGGCGTACTGGCTCGCATCGCCGCCATCAGCGGGCGCGAGCCCCGCTTCTATCAGGGGGACATCCGTGACCCGGCTCTGCTGGATCGCATCTTCAGCGAGCAACGGATCGACGCAGTGATCCACTTTGCCGCCCTCAAGGCGGTCGGCGAGTCCACCCGCCTCCCCCTCGCATACTACGAGAACAACCTGAGCGGCACCCTGGTATTGCTGCAGGCGATGCAGCGGGCCGGCGTCCATAACCTGGTGTTCAGCTCGTCGGCCACCGTCTACGGCGACCCGGCCAGCACCCCCATCCGGGAAGATTTCCCGCGCAGCGCCACCAACCCCTACGGCCGATCCAAGCTGATCATCGAAGAGATCCTCGAGGATCTGCAGCGGGCGGAGCCGCACTGGAGCATGACCCTGCTGCGCTACTTCAACCCGGTCGGCGCCCACGAGTCGGGCACCATGGGGGAAGATCCCCAGGGGATCCCCAACAACCTCATGCCGTTTTTGACCCAGGTCGCCATTGGCCGGCGCAACTGCCTTTCCATCTTTGGTAACGATTACCCCACCGTCGACGGCACCGGTGTGCGCGACTACATCCACGTGATGGATCTCGCCGAGGGGCACGTCAAGGCGTTGCAGCACTGCGCCAGCAAGGGTGGCGTACACGTCTACAACCTGGGCACGGGCCAGGGCCAGAGCGTGCTGCAGATGGTCGCGGCGTTCGAGGCGGCCAGCGGCCGCCCCTTGCCCTATCGCATCGAACCAAGACGCCCCGGCGACATCGCCGAATGCTGGGCCGATCCCGCCAAGGCCGAGCGCGAGCTGGGCTGGCGTGCCCGGCGGGATCTGGCCGCCATGTGTGCCGACAGCTGGCGCTGGCAATCCGCCAACCCCCAGGGGTATGAGGCGTGATATCCGTTTTGCTCCCTTCTCCCGTCGCGGGAGAGGGGCCACAGATGAGAGGCGCCCCCGCCCTCATCACTGTCCGCAATACCTTTATTGAGCTTGAGGAGTGATGATGTTCAACCCGGTTGATCACCCCCACCGTCGTTTCAACCCGCTGACCGGCCAATATGTGCTGGTCTCCCCCCACAGAGCCAAGCGCCCCTGGCAGGGCCAGGTCGAGAAGGTGAGCCAGGCGCCGAGCCAGGCCCATGACCCCGACTGCTTCCTCTGTGCCGGCAACAAGCGCGTCACCGGCGACCAGAATCCCGACTATCGGGACACCTTCGTCTTTACCAACGACTTCGCCGCCCTGATGCAGGACACCCCGGCCGCCAGTGGCCAGCAGGATCCCCTGCTCAAGCTGGAAGCCGCCCGTGGCACCAGCCGGGTCATCTGCTTCTCGCCGGATCACGGCAAGACCCTGCCCGAGCTGCCCCTGCCTGCCATCGAGCAGGTGATCACTACCTGGATGGAGCAGGTGGCCGAGCTGTCGGCCCAGTGGGAGTGGGTGCAGGTGTTTGAAAACAAGGGCGCCGTCATGGGCTGCTCCAACCCGCACCCCCATGGTCAGCTGTGGGGCAGCGACTTCCTGCCCAATGAAATTGCCCGCGAAGAGCAGCACCAGCGCGACTGGCTGGCGGAGCACGGCCGCCCGCTGCTGGTCGACTACGTGGAGCGGGAGCTCAAAGACAGATCCCGTATCGTGGTGGAGACCGCACACTGGCTGGCGGTAGTTCCCTTCTGGGCGGCCTGGCCGTTCGAGACCCTGCTGCTGCCCAAGCGCCACGTTCCCTCCCTGCTCGACCTCACTCCCGAGCTGCAGCAGGATCTGGCCATTGCGCTCAAGGAACTCACCAGCCGCTACGACAATCTGTTCGAGTGCAGCTTCCCCTACTCCATGGGCTGGCACTTTGCCCCGCCCCGCTCCGACTGCCCAGAAGCGTGGCAACTGCATGCCCACTTCTATCCGCCGCTGCTGCGCTCCGCCACGGTGCGCAAATTCATGGTGGGCTTCGAGATGCTGGCCGAGACCCAGCGTGACCTTACCCCGGAACAAGCCGCGGAACGGCTGCGGGCGCTTTCCCCCATTCATTACAACCAGACCAATCAGGCCAACGAGGAGGCCCTATGACCCCGAGCCAGCGCGTCAGCGCCGTGTTTGCCGAGCAGTTTGAGCAACAACCCGACCTGCTGGTACGGGCCCCCGGCCGCGTCAACCTCATCGGCGAGCACACCGACTACAACGATGGCTTCGTGCTGCCCTGCGCCATCGACTACGAGACCTGCGTCGCCATCGGCCTGCGCGATGACAGCCTGGTGCACGTGATCGCCGCCGACTACGGCAACCAGCGCGACCTGTTCGATCTCGACCAGCCCATCGGCCACCATGCCGACCAGCGCTGGAGCGACTACATCCGCGGGGTGGTGAAGTACCTGCAGGAGCGGGGCTATCCGCTGCGCGGCCTCAATCTGGTGGTCTCCGGCAACGTGCCGCAGGGGGCCGGCCTCTCCTCTTCCGCCTCGCTGGAAGTGGCCATCGGCCAGGCCTTCAAGGAGGCGCTGGGGCTCACCATTACGCAGGCCGAGATTGCTCTCAACGGCCAGCAGGCGGAGAACCAGTTCGTCGGCTGCAACTGCGGCATCATGGACCAGATGATCTCCGCCAGCGGCAAACAGGATCATGCCCTGCTGCTCGACTGCCGCTCGCTGGAAACCCGGCTCATCCCCATGCCCACCGATCTGGCGGTGCTGATCGTCAACTCCAATGTGCGCCGCGGCCTGGTGGACAGCGAATACAACACCCGCCGCCAGCAGTGCGAAGCAGCCGCTCGTCACTACGGGGTCAAGGCGCTGCGCGATCTGGATCTGGCGGCGCTGGAAGCGGGCAAGACCGGGCTGGATGAGGTCTGCTACCGCCGTGCCCGTCACGTGGTGGGCGACAACAGCCGCACCCTGGCCGCCGCCGATGCGTTGGCGCAAGGGGATCTGGTGCGCCTCGGCGAGCTGATGGCCGACTCCCACGCCGCCATGCGCGATGACTTCGAAATTACCGTGCCCGCCATCGATGGTCTGGTGGAGATCATCAAGGCCAGGATCGGCACCGAGGGCGGCGTGCGGATGACCGGTGGCGGCTTCGGTGGCTGCGTGGTCGCCCTGCTGCACCCCGACAAGGTGGCCGAGGTGATCGCCGCGGTCGATGCGGAGTACCCGGCCCGCTTCGGCCTCAAGGCCGACAGCTACGTCTGCCGCGCCAGCGCGGGGGCGGGAAAACTATGAGCCCATTGATGATGCAGACCGACGGCGACGTCTGCCGGATCGGCAACACAGGTGCAGGCACACTATGAGCGATGCCATGATCCCGTTCGAGCTGGAAAACGAGGAGGGGCTGCGCCTGCGCGGCCTCGATTTTGGCGCCACCCTCACCTCCCTCACCCTGCCGGTGGCGGGCGGGCGCCGTGAAGTGCTGCTGGGCTGTGCCGATGAGGCCTACCCCGCTCAGCAGGTGTGGCTGGGGGCGGTGGCGGGGCGCTTTGCCAACCGCATCGGCAACGCCGAGCTGCTGCGCGACGGCCAGCGCTGGCCGCTGGATGCCAACCAGCCGCCCCACTGCCTGCACGGCGGACGGGCGGGGTTTCATCGCCAGCACTGGCAGATCAAGGAGCGGGAGGCGGACCGGGTCAGACTGACCCTGCTCTCCCGGGCAGGGGATCAGGGCTTTCCCGGCAACCTGCGGGTCACGCTGGAGTACCGGCTGGAGCAGTGCGATCTGGTGGTGGATTTCGTCGCCAGCACAGATGCCGCGACCCCTGTCAGCCTCACCAGCCACACCTACTTCAATCTCGATGACAACCCGAACGGCAGCGATGTGCGCGACCACCTCATCCGCCTCAATGCCGACCGTTTCCTGCCGACCGACCCAAGCGGGCTGCCACTCGCGCTCGCACCGGTGGAGGGGCCGTTCGATCTGCGCCACGAACGCCTTATCGGACAAGACTGGCTGAGCCACCCCCAGCAGCAACAGGCCAAGGGGTATGACCACGCCTTCGTGCTCAACGGGCCGACCGCCGAGTGGGCGGCGCGGGTGGTCTCGGGGGATCGCCAGCTGGCCATGGAGGTCTATACCAACCAGCCCTCGCTGCAGTTCTACACCGGCAACTGGCTGGCCAATACGCCGGCACGCGATGGCCGACTCCATCAGGATCACGCCGGCTTCTGTCTGGAGGCCCAGCAGTTGCCGGACAGCCCCAACCGGCCCGAGCTGGGGGATCCCTGGCTGTCGCCGGGGCAGACCTATCGCCACCAGACCCGTTATCGCTTTATCGCCGCCGGCTGACCCCGGCGCCCTCCGCCAGGCCTACGCTGACAATCCCAGGCGCGGCCGGGGCGGCGTCACCGTTTCGCGGCACTCTGGCTACACGCTGGCCCCGTGCGCTCTGCTCCACGCCGACATGGCGGATGAAGAGGGCGCGGGGTCACCCATCACATCCGCTCGCACACAAGTCCACGCAAGGAGTCGTTATGGATGATCACTACCTCGCCGCCCCCGACCGCTATCAGCGCCAGCCCTATCGACCCGCCGGTCGCCACGGCCTGCGCCTGCCCGGCATCGGTCTAGGCCTCTGGCACAACTTCGGCGCCGAGTGCGATCCCGCCACCGCGAAAGCCATGGTGCACCAAGCGTTCGATCTGGGCATCACCCACTTCGATCTGGCCAACAACTACGGGCCGCCGCCGGGGTCGGCCGAGCTCACCTTCGGCAAACTGCTCAAGGGGAGCCTGGCTCCCTATCGAGACGAGCTCATCATCGCCAGCAAGGCGGGGTACATCATGTGGGATGGTCCCTACGGCGATGGCGGCAGCGCCAAATACCTGTTTGCCAGCCTGCACCAGAGCCTGCGCCGGCTCGGTCTCGACTACGTGGACATCTTTTATCACCACAGGCCGGATCCGCGTACCCCGCTGGAAGAGACCTGTCAGGCGCTGGCCCTGATGGTACGTCAGGGCAAGGCGCTCTACGTCGGCCTCTCCAACTACCCGGCCCCGCTCGCCGCGCAGGCCGCCGCCCGGCTGGCGGAGCTGGGCACCCCCTGTCTGGTCAATCAGCTCAAATACTCCCTGTTCCAGCGCGATATTGAGCCCGAAACCCTGCCGGTCTGCCGCGAGCACGGCATGGGGGCGGTCGCCTTCTCCCCGCTGGCCGGCGGGCTGCTGAGCGATCGCTACTTGGCCGGCATTCCAGCGGATTCGCGCGCCGCCAGTGCCAGCCCCTTCCTCAAACCCGAGCAGATCACCGCCGGGAAGCTGGCCACCATCCGAGCCCTGCATGCGCTGGCGCAGCAGCGGGGCCAACCACTGTCGCAACTGGCGCTGCAGTGGGTGCTGCGCGACTCTGTGGTGAGCTGCGCCCTGATCGGTGCCAGCAGCCCGCAACAGATTGTCAGCGCGGTGGAAGCCCAGGCCCAACCCCCGCTGGATGCGGCGCTGCTGCAGCAAATCGAGGGGATCCTGGCCAGCCAGGGCACCGCCTGATCGAGGCCGAGGCCGACAGCGAACAAATCTGACCCGAACGAAAACCCATGGCCCCGCCGTCGATCCCGCCGGCGCGGCCTGGCGCCGACACAATATTCACTGGTTGCCCGCCCGATTTTCCTCCATCATTGGTCGCCCCTGGCTCGGCTCGGGGCCGACTTCATCCGGACCAATAATCAAGAGATCTGAAACATGACAGAGTCTTACGCCCTGTTTGTCGCCTTCGTACTGGGCATAGTGGAGGGCCTGACCGAGTTCCTCCCCGTCTCCTCCACCGGCCACATGATCATCGTCGGCCACCTGCTTGGCTTCGATGGCCCCAAGGCTGCCACCTTTGAAGTGGTGATCCAGATGGGCTCCATCCTGGCGGTAGTCGCCGTGTTCTGGCGCCGCCTGTTTGGCCTGATCGGCATCCACTTCGGCCAGAAACCGGCGCAGGGACACGCCACCCTCTCGCTGGTGCACATCATCCTCGGCATGCTGCCCGCCGTGATCATCGGCCTCGCCATCCACAGCTGGATCAAGGCCAATCTGTTCGGCCCGCAAACCGTGATGTACGCCCTGGTGGCCGGCGGTATCCTGCTGATCATCGCCGAGAAGTTCCGCCCGGCAGTGCGCTCCGAAACCCTGGACGACATCAGCTACAAGCAGGCGCTCGGCATCGGTCTGTTCCAGTGTCTGGCGCTCTGGCCCGGTTTCTCCCGCTCCGGTGCCACCATCAGCGGCGGCATGCTGATGGGGATCAGCCGCCAGGCGGCGGCCGAGTTCTCCTTCATCCTGGCGGTGCCCATGATGGTGGCGGCCAGCGGGCTGGATCTCTACAAGAGCCGGGATCTGCTCTCCATGGCCGACTTCCCCATGTTCGCGGTGGGCTTCATCACCGCCTTCGTGGTGGCCATGATCGCCATCAAGACCTTCCTGGCGCTGATCCGTCGCCTCGACTTCATCCCGTTCGCCATCTACCGCTTCGTGGTGGCCTTCGCCGTCTATCTGGTGTTCGTCGCCTGATCCGGCCGCGACACCATGCAAAAAGGGACCTCGAGGGTCCCTTTTTTTATTGCTGCCATGGCTCAGTAGAGGCGATGGCTGATGCCATTGAGCAGTCGCGACAGCCCCTTGGTGAACTGTACCGGCGCATCCTGCACCGTGTAGCAGAGGCAGCCGTCCGGGGTGTGCGGGCTGTGGGCGTGGCTGGCATCGCGCCAGATGAAGTCCCCCGCCTGATAGCGGGTATCGCCATCTTCGATGATGCCAGCCAGCAGCAGGGTCAGCTCGTAGCCCTTGTGGGTATGCTCCGGGATGCGGCCACCCGCCTCTATGTGCAGCAGGCTGGCGCGGGCCCCCTGCTCGTCGAGCGGCAGGCTCACCTGCCGGATGGCGCCGATGTGACGCCAGCTGGGGGCGTGGTGACGGGCCAGCACCCGCGGCAACCGGTACGACTGGCCCGCCACCTGCAGCTCGGGCTGGACCGCCGCCGACTGACTCAACGCGGCCGCACTGGCCACCGGCTGCTGCAGGATGCCGGCCAGCATGGCATCGAACGCCGCCGGCAAGGGCTCGCACTCTTCGGTGGGCGCCAGGTATTGCCGGGCCAGCTCCTCTTCGCAGGCCCGCAGCCGGGCCGCGCAATCGGGGCAGAGCTCGCAGTGAGCAGAAACGCCGACGGCCAGCGGCAGGGGCAGTTCGTCGGCGGCAAAGGCGCGCAACATGGCCTGAACGGGATGGGCTTTAATCATGGCCTTGCTCCACTTGTTCCTTCAATTTTTGTAATGCCAATCTGAGGCGGGATTTGATGGTGCCGAGCGGCACGCCGAGCCGGTCTGCCAGCTCCTGCTGGGAGAGCTCCTGCAGGTAAATGCCGCGCACCACCTGCTGCTGCGGTTCCGGCAGGGTGCCGACGTAATGAGCCATCTGGCGGGTCAGCACGGCGTCTTCGCCGCCGCTCAGGTGCTCCTCTTCCGCCCTGAACTCCAGCATGGGCCACAGCTCCTCGGCACACAGCTCTTCTTTGCTGGCGCGGCGTCGGCGCAGCATGTCGAAGCCCTGATTGCGCATCACTGTGTAGATCCAGGTGGTGGCCCCCCCCTTGTCGGGGTGATAGAGCCGGGCCTTCTGCCACACCAGCAACATGGTCTCCTGCACCAGTTCCATGGCGTTGGCCTCGCTGCCGAGGTGGCGCAGCCCGTAGCTGCGGATGCGCGGGGCAAAGTGCTGGAACAGGGTGGCGAAGGCGGCCTTGTCGCCATGCTCGGCCACCCGCACCAGCAGGGATTTCAGATCGCCGGCGGGGTCATCCATGGGGGGCGATATCCTGTGCGGAGTCGATTGTGATTGGCCAGTATATGCCATGGCGCCGTACCTTGAAGAGGGTGATGAGTGCCAATACGTGCGCCGCGGCAAAAGGATCACCGGCGCCGTATCAAAGAGGGCTTAGTGGCTGGCGACCAGCAACCCGCTCAGCAGGGAGAGCGCCGGCTGGTTGTCTTCCGCCGCCACCAGCCACTGCTTCTGTTCTACCGGGATCGGCAGCACCTCCAGCCAGCGCTGGGCCACCCAGCTGGCATCGCCCCAGTCGGGGTTGCGATAGAGGGCCGCGTATTCCGGGTAGTCCTCGAACACCTCCTGCAGCGCCCTGGCCAGCGAGTGCTGGTCGGCATTGAGCCGGCCGGTACGCCAGGGGGGCAACTGCTCCACCTCCCCAATCCGCAAGCCGTCTGCCTCCTGCCACAGATCGGTGATCCTGACCCGCTCCATGCCAAGCACCGTGATGCCGAGCAGGCCGTCCGGCAGTTGATCGAAGTCGACGATCCGCACCCGGGTGGCGATGGGGTACATGTTGCGCAGCGCATCGGGCTGGCGGGGATCCAGCATGCAGAGGGCGAAGCCCTGATCTCCCGCCTGGGCGATCATGCGCTGGTATCTGGGCTCGAAGATGCGCAGCGGCATGATGCCGCCGGGCAGCAGATGGGCCGAGAGGGGAAACAGCGCCAGTTTCATCGACAGATTCCTCGGTAAAAGGTCCCTGTTGATACGACCGTGCCGACGGGGCAGATCATTCAGAACGAGTTGGAATAAAAAACCCCTTAACAATCAGGGGAAAATAGCCTGGACAAGCCGCTTCGATATGCAGTAGAAATGGATAAGCACCACAATTTCCGTCCAATATTCTGGATTACGGTGCCAAATGCAGTGAAATATCCGCCCATCCAACTCCGGCGGGCCGTCCCTATAGTTTTCTCGGGCCGATGCGGGTAAAATTCACGCCCTTATATACCAGTCATTTTTCGACGCGCAACCTTGGTGGTCAGTTATGAAAGAGCATATTCATCATCTACTTGAACAAACGGTAGCCAATCTGAAGTCTGCGGGCGTCCTGCCGGCGGACCTGGAAGCCCGCGTGCAAGTAGACCGATGCAAGGAGAAGGCTCACGGCGACCTGGCCACCAACCTGGCCATGCTGCTGGCCAAACCGGCCCGCAAGAATCCCCGTGAGCTGGCCGCTGCCATCATCGAGCACCTGCCCGCCTCCGATCTGATCGCCAAGGTCGAGATCGCCGGCCCCGGCTTCATCAACTTCTTCTTCGACCCGAGCTGGCTGGCCGGCCAGGTGGAGGCCATGGTCGTCTCTGCCAACGCCAACGTGAAGCTGCCGGCGCCGCAGACCGTGGTGGTGGACTACTCCGCCCCCAACGTGGCCAAGGAGATGGCGGTGCACCACATCCGCTCCACCGTCCTCGGTGACGTGGCCGCCCGCGCACTGGAGTTCCTCGGCCACAAGGTGGTGCGTGCCAACCACATCGGCGACTGGGGTACCCAGTTCGGCATGCTGATCGCCTATCTGGAGAAGATGGCCAACGAGCACGCCTCCGACATGGAGCTGCGCGATCTGGAAGCCTTCTACACCCAGGCCAAGCGCCACTACGACGAAGACGAAGCCTTCGCCGAGCGCGCGCGCAACTACGTGGTCAAGCTGCAGGGCGGCGATGAGTACTGCCGCACCATGTGGAAGAAGCTGGTCGACATGACCATGGAGCAGAACCAGCGCAACTACGACCGCCTGAATGTCTCCCTGACCAACAAGGACATCATGGGCGAGTCCATGTACAACGACATGCTGCCGGAGATCGTCGCCGATCTGAAAGCGCGCGGCCTGGCGGTCGAGAGCGAAGGCGCCACCGTCGTCTTCCTGGACGAGTACAAGAACAAGGATGGCGAGCCCATGGGCGTCATCATCCAGAAGAGCGATGGCGGCTTCCTCTACACCACCACCGACATCGCCTGTGCCAAATATCGTTACGAAACCCTGGGCGCCGACCGGGTGATGTACTTCATCGACTCCCGTCAGCACCAGCACCTGATGCAGGCCTGGACCATCACCCGCAAGGCGGGCTATGTGCCGGAATCCGTACCGCTCGAGCACCACGCCTTCGGCATGATGCTGGGCAAGGACGGCCGTCCCTACAAGACCCGTTCCGGTGGCACCGTCAAGCTGGTCGAACTGCTGAACGAAGCCGAAGAGCGCGCCAGCGCCCTGCTGGAGAGCCGCAACAGCGACCTCTCCGCCGAAGAGAAGGCCCAGGTGGTGCACGCCATCGCCATGGGCGCGGTCAAGTATGCGGATCTCTCCAAGAACCGTACCACCGACTACATCTTCGACTGGGATCTGATGCTCTCCTTTGAAGGCAACACTGCGCCGTACCTGCAGTACGCCTACACCCGTATCCAGTCCATCTTCCGCAAGGCCGGCGTCGATGCCGACACCCTGAGCGGTCATGTGATCCTGAACGAGGAAGCGGAAGAGGTGCTGGCCCAGAAGCTGATCCAGTTCTCCGACGCGGTCAACGGCGTGGCGGACAAGGGCATGCCGCACCTGCTCTGTACCTATCTGTACGAGCTCTCCGGCAACTTCATGACCTTCTACGAAGCCTGCCCGATCAACAAGGATGGCGTCGACGAAGCGACCCGTCAGAGCCGCCTGCTGCTGTGCGCCGCCACCGCCAAGGTCCTCAAGCTGGGTCTGGGCGTACTGGGCATCCACACCCTGGAGCGCATGTAATAGATGGCGACCCGGGATTATGTCGGCAGCCGCCCGCGACGTCGGGCGGGTGGTCGCAACACCAAGAAAGCGGCACCTCGCCGCTTTCCTGTTATCCCGGCCCTGCTGGCCGGGGCGCTGCTGGCAGGGTTCGGTGGCTTCCTCTACACCATCAGTGGCAAGGGTCATGATGCCCCGACCATCGAAGAGCAGGTGAAAGCCAACAAGCCCAAGGCACAGAACAACGGACTGCCGCAGGAGAAGTGGAGCTATATCGAACGGCTGGAGAACAAGCAGGTCGATATCACCGAGCCGCCGCCCCAGCCGGGCGTGCTGCCACCACCGCCGGCGGAAACCATGACCCTGCAGCCGGAGAAGCTGCCGCAACCGGTGCCGACCGACATTCCCCAGCCGGGTACCCCCATCGGTCAGGTGCAGCCCTACAAGCCGCAACCGGTACAACCGGCCAAGCCGGCGACCGGTGCACCGGTGGCCAGTGCCCAGGAGCAGGTGATCGACCGCAAGGCCGAACGGGATCGGATGGAGCGGGAGCTGCGTGCCGAACTGGAGCGGGAACGAGCCGAGGCCGCCAAGGCCAAGGCGGCGACCCCGCCTGCAACGGCCGACAACGAACGCTACATGATGCAGTGCGCCGCCTTGCGCTCGCAGGATTCCGCCGAATCGCTCAAGGCGCGCATCGCCTTCACCGCCGGGCTCTCTTCCAGCCTGCAGGTGGTCAACGGGGCCGGTGGCGCCGTCTACAAGGTGATGGTCGGTCCCTTCAGCGGCAAGGCGGCGGCCGATGCGGCCAACCGCAAGCTGCAGGGCTCCGGCATCAGCGGCTGCATCCCCAAGAAGGGCTGATCGCCGCGTCCATACCACAGGGCCGGGTGGCAACACCCGGCCCTGTTTCTTTTGGTGCCAGTTGCCCCCGAGCCTCTCCCACCCCGTTGGTCTCCCTAAACCGCAGGCTTGAAAAGCCGGTTTGCCATCCCCATCTTTCTTGCCATGCACAGTCAGGCCGTCATTCGGCTCAAGCGAGGTAAGTAAAGTGACTACCATAGTTTCAGTTCGCCGCAACGGTCAGGTCGTCATCGGTGGCGATGGCCAGGTTTCCCTTGGCAACACCGTCATGAAGGGCAACGCCCGCAAGGTTCATCGCCTCTACAACGGCAAGGTACTGGCTGGTTTCGCCGGCGGCACCGCCGACGCCTTCACCCTGCTCGAGCGCTTCGAAGCCAAACTGCAGGCCCATCAGGGCAACTTGGAGCGCGCCGCCGTGGCGCTGGCCAAGGACTGGCGCACCGATCGCGCCCTGCGCCGCCTCGAGGCCCTGCTGGCCGTCGCCGACGAGCACAAATCCTTCATCATCACCGGCAACGGTGACGTGGTGCAGCCGGAGCACGATCTCATTGCCATCGGCAGCGGCGGCAACTTTGCCCAGTCCGCCGCCATCGCCCTGCTGGAAAACACCGAGCTGGATGCTAGGACCATTGTCGAGAAGTCCCTCAAGATTGCGGGCGACATCTGTGTGTTCACCAACGGCAACCACACCATCGAAGTGCTGGATTATTCAGCTAAATAAGTCGGCGAAACAGGGCCGCCAAATAAGGCCGCCAGCCAAACCCCATTTTCCAAGGGGTGGGCCCTGCCCGCCCCGGATACAGGAACGCCATCATGTCCGAGATGACCCCGAGAGAAATCGTCCACGAGCTGGATCGTCACATCATCGGCCAGGCCGACGCCAAGCGCGCGGTCGCCGTCGCCCTGCGCAACCGCTGGCGCCGGATGCAACTCGATGAAGAGATGCGCCATGAAGTGACCCCGAAAAACATCCTGATGATAGGCCCGACCGGCGTCGGCAAGACCGAGATCGCCCGTCGTCTGGCCAAGCTGGCCAACGCTCCCTTCATCAAGGTGGAAGCGACCAAGTTCACCGAAGTGGGCTATGTCGGCAAGGAAGTGGACAGCATCATCCGCGATCTGACCGATGCCGCCATCAAGCTGGTGCGCGAAACCGAGATGGAGAAGATGAAATACCGCGCCGAGGAAGCCGCCGAAGAGCGCATCCTCGACGCCCTGCTGCCCAACCCGCGCAACAGCTGGGGTGAGGAAGAGAAAGCCGACAACTCCAACACCCGCCAGATCTTCCGCAAGAAACTGCGGGAAGGTCAGCTGGATGACAAGGAGATCGAGCTGGAGCTCGCCGCCTCCCCGATGGGCGTCGAAATCATGACCCCGCCGGGCATGGAAGAGATGGCCAACCAGTTGCAGGGGCTGTTCCAGAACCTGGGCCATAACCAGAAGAAGAAGCGCAAGATCAAGGTCAAAGAGGCCATGAAGGCGCTGATCGAAGAGGAAGCGGCCCGCCTGGTCAATCCGGAAGAGCTGAAGCAGAAAGCCATCGCCGCGGTCGAGAACAACGGCATCGTCTTCCTCGACGAGATCGACAAGATCTGCAAGCGCGGCGAGAGCTCGGGCCCCGATGTCTCCCGTGAAGGGGTACAGCGCGACCTGCTGCCGCTGGTCGAGGGCTGCACCGTCAACACCAAGCACGGCATGGTCAAGACCGACCACATCCTGTTCGTCGCCTCCGGCGCCTTCCAGATCGCCAAGCCGTCTGACCTCATCCCCGAGCTGCAGGGCCGCCTGCCGATCCGGGTCGAGCTGACCGCGCTGACCACCGATGACTTCGAGCGGATCCTGACCGAGCCGAACGCCTCGCTGACCGATCAGTACCAGGCGCTGATGGCTACCGAAGGGGTCAAGATCGAGTTCACCAAGGATGGCATCCGCCGTCTGGCCGAAGCGGCCTGGCAGGTCAACGAGCGCACCGAAAACATCGGCGCCCGCCGCCTCCACACCGTGATGGAGCGCCTGATGGAAGACATCTCCTACGACGCCTCCGAGAAGTCTGGCGAAACCTTCGTCATCGACACCGACTACGTCAACGCCCACCTCGGCAAGCTGATTGAAGACGAGGATCTGAGCCGCTTTATCCTGTAAATCGAGAACGAGGAGCTGAGCGGTTTAATATCCTGTAAGCGAACCGCTCAATCTCATAACAAGACGCCTCCCCTGTGGAGGCGTCTTTGTTTTCAGCACCCTCCTGACTCGCAGCCTGCCCGGGTCGTTTCGCCCGGCGTACTGCACTGGTCTCTTCCCGCCAGCCAGAGCGCAGCCAGCAGCAACACGCCGCCTAGGGCGAAGCTGGCCTGCATGGCGAAGTGCAGCTCGCTGGCACTGGCGACGGCCGGATCGCCCCCGCCCGCCAGACCGGCAAACAGGGCGCCGAGCCCGGCCGCCCCCGTCAGCTGACCCAGATTGCGCGCCAGGGTCAGCAACCCGGCCACGGCCCCGCGCGCCTGTCCGCCGCTGCCACCGATCACGGCGCTGTTGTTGGCGGTCTGAAACAGGGCGTAGCCGGCGGTCAGCAACAGGATCGGCAGCAGATAGCCGAGCGGGCCAAGGGCTGGGCTGAGCACCGCCAGCAAGGCCGCGGCGGCGCTCATCAGCAGCAAGCCCAGCCGCACCACTGTGATGGCGCCGACCCTGTCCACCAGCCAGCCGGCGGGCAGCCCGGTCAGCGCCGCCAGCAGGGGCCCGCCCGAGATGAGCAACCCGCTGGTCAGCGGGTCGAGCCCGAATACCCCCTGCAGATAGAAGGGGCCGATCAGCAGGGTCAGCACCATGATGCCAGCCACCAGCGCACTGGCCACCAGACCACCGCGCAACTGACGAGTACCCAGCAGCGCCAGCGGCAACAGGGGGGCGGCAGCACCCAGCTCGCTGCGCACCAGCCAGGCGGTGGCCAGCAGCGCCCCGCCCCCCAGCCAGAGGGCCAGCGCCGCCGTCGAAGTGAGGGCCAGCCCGTAGCAGAGCAGCGCCACCAGCAAGAGCGACAGACTCGCCAGATTGAGCCTCTCCCCCTCTGTGTACGCCGCATCCCGAGGCAGACCGAACAGGCCACAGACCAGCGCCAGCAGGCCGATCGGCAGCAGCGCGAGAAAGGCCGGCTGCCAGCCGGCAATATCCAGCAGCAGACCGCCAAACGAGGGGCCGAGGGCCGTGCCGCAGGCCGAGAGGGTACCGAGCAGCCCCATGCCCCGGCCACGCCGGGCCGGCGACACCAGCTGGCCCACCATGGCCAGCGACAGCACCAGCATGCAGGCCGCTCCCGCCCCCTGCAGCACCCGGGCGGCGAGCAGCCAGCCGATGGTCGGTGCCAGCGCGCAGAGCAGGCTGGCCAGCACAAACAGTCCCATGCCCCACAGCAGCAGGCGGCGCCGGCCGAACCTGTCCCCCAGCCGGCCCGCCACCACCGTCAGGCAGGTGAGCCCAAGCAGATAGGCCACCAGCACCCACTGCAAGCTGGCGAAGGGAACGGCAAAGTCCGCGCCCAGTGCCGGCAGCAGCATGCTGGCCATGCTCCCCGCCAACATGGGCAACAGGGTGGCGAGGCCCAGCGCCAGCAGACCGAGGCGGCGCGCAGCGGGAGGTAAAACGTGGGTGAAGGGTGACATGATCCGGGCTCCACAAGGGGGTGATGACGACAAGGCTAGTGGGGCCGGTGAACAGGCGGAAGACGCACCAGTTGCAGCTTATCAATGCACTGGACGCCATATGAGGGAGTCCATTCTCGGGTATGATGAAGCTGGCCCCTTGCACCCACCTCGATGAAGGCATGCACATGAGCACTCCCGACCTCAACCTGCTGATCACCCTGGATGCCCTGCTGGACGAAGGCAGTGTGGCGGGCGCGGCCAGACGACTGGGCTTGAGCCCCTCCGCCATGAGCCGGGCCCTGGCCAGGCTGCGCGAGACCACCGGCGACCCGCTGCTGGTACGGGCCGGCCGCGGTCTGGTGCCCACCCCCAGGGCGTTGCTGCTGCGCGAGCAGGTCGGCCGGCTGGTGCAGGAAGCCGAGGAGGTACTGCGCCCCCGGCTGGAGGTCGACCCGGCGCGGCTGGAGCGCACCTTCACCCTGCGCGCCAGCGAGGGGCTGGTGGAACTGTTCGGCGCCGCCCTGCTGAGCCGGCTCGCCGCCGAGGCGCCGGGGGTGCGGCTGCACTTTCTGGCCAAACCCGACAAGGAGAGTGGCCCCCTGCGCAGTGGCGAGCTGGATTTCGAGACCGGGGTCATCAGCGCCACCACGGCGCCAGAGCTGCGTACCCAGGCGCTGTTTCAGGACCACTTCGTCGCGGTGCTGCGGCCGGGCCATCCACTGTGCGATGGCCCGCTGACCGCTAGCCACTATGCCGAGGCGCGTCACGTGCTGGTGTCCCGCAGCGGCCAGCCCCACAGCCCGGTCGATGAGGCGCTGACCAAGCTGGGGTTGACCCGCACCGTCGCCACTCTGGTCCCCGGCTTTGCCACTGCGCTGGCGCTGGTGCGCGGCAGCGACCTGGTGGCCACGGTACCGGAGCATCACTGCGCCGCCCTGCTGGGCGATCTGGTTGCACGCCCCCTGCCCTTCACGCTGCCCGGGATCCGGGTCGCCCTGCTCTGGCACCCCCGGCTGGACGCGGATCCGGCCCACCGCTGGCTGCGCACCCTCATTCGCGACATCTGCGCCCAACCCCCCTACCGCCCCCTGCCGTAGGCCCCTCCCCTCGCCAAACTGCCAATGAAGGAATCTTTCACGCCTTTTGGCAGTACGGGCCTTGCTTTGCGTGGTCAGCCAGGCCGCCCCTGCTGCTGCGGTCCCGATCCGCATTCCGCCACCAATTGCACCACTGGTATACCTATTTATGTATAGCTTTGAATTATCAGGAATTACCCCTGAGGGGATATATAAATAGACACTTGATTTGCATCAATCGTCTGCCCCTGCCGACTGGGTAGCCTAGCCTCAGAATGATGTTTTATTACTCCAAACTTGAGGCAACTATGAGCAAAGTCAGACTGGTCGTTGTGGGCAACGGCATGGTGGGGCACCGCTTCATCGAAGAGTTGATCGAGCGGGCCGACCCGGGCCGCTACGAAATCACCGTCTTCGGTGCAGAACCCCGTCCCGCCTACGATCGCGTCCATCTCTCCTCCTACTTCTCCCATCACACCAGCGAAGATCTCTCCCTCGTCAAACCCGGCTTCTACGACAAGCACGGCATCCGCCTGCTGCTCGGCGAAGCGGTGAAAAAAATCGACAGGGCCAACCGCGAAGTGCACTCCAACAAGGGCACTGTGGTCGAGTACGACAAGCTGGTGCTGGCCACCGGTTCCTACCCCTGGGTGCCGCCCATCCAGGGCAGTCAGCATCACGAGTGCTTCGTCTATCGCACCATCGAGGATCTGAAAGCCATTCGCAGCGCCGCCAAGAGCGGCAAGAGCGGGGTGGTGATCGGGGGCGGTCTGCTTGGCCTCGAAGCCGCCGGCGCCCTCAAGGCACTGGGTCTCGAGACCCACGTGGTGGAGTTTGCTCCGGTGCTGATGGCCGAGCAGCTCGACGGTCAGGGTGGCCAGCTGCTGCGCCGCAAGATTGAATCCATGGGGGTACAGGTACACACCAGCAAGAGCACCAGCGAGATCCTGATGCACGGCGGCCGCGACGCCCAGCACCGCCTCGCCTTCGCCGACGGCAGCCAGCTTGAAGTGGACGTGGTGGTCTTCTCCACCGGCATCCGCCCGCAGGATACCCTGGGCCGTTACTGTGAACTGGCCATTGCTGACCGTGGCGGCGTGCTGATCGACGATCACTGCCTCACCTCCGACCCCGACATCTACGCCATCGGCGAGTGCGCCGCCTGGCAGGGCCGCTTCTTCGGGCTGGTGGCGCCGGGCTACAAGATGGCCCAGATCACCGTCGACCATCTGCTCGGCGGCGACAGCCGTTTCGAAGGGGCGGACATGAGCGCCAAGCTCAAGCTGCTCGGCGTCTCCGTCGGCTCCATCGGTGATGCCCACGGCCGCACCCCGGGCAGCCACAGCTATGTGTTCCAGGACGACCAGGCCGGCGTCTACAAGAAGATCGTGGTGAGCGAAGACAACAGCCGCCTGCTTGGCGCCGTGCTGGTGGGTGATGTGGATGACTACGGCAACCTGCTGCAGATGATGCTCAACGCCCTGCCGCTGCCGAGCCACCCGGACACCCTAATCCTGCCCGCCTACGCCGGTGCCAAACCGACCCTGGGGGTGGATGCCCTGCCGGAGAGCGCCCAGATCTGCTCCTGCTTCGATGTCTCCAAGGGCGACATTGCCAAGGCGGTGGCCGAAGGCCACACCACGCTGGCCGCCATCAAGCAGCACACCAAGGCCGGTACTGGCTGCGGCGGCTGCGTGCCGCTCATCAGCCAGGTGCTCAACGCCGAGCTGGTGAAGCAGGGCATCGAGGTCAACAACCACCTCTGCGGCCACTTCCCCCATTCCCGTCAGGAGCTGTTCCACCTGGTCAAGGTAGAAGGGATCAAGAGCTTCGACGAGCTGCTGGCCAAGCACGGTCACGGCCATGGCTGCGAGGTGTGCAAACCGACCGTCGGCTCCATCCTCGCCTCCTGCTGGAACGACTATGTGCTGAGCCCGCTCAATACCCAGCTGCAGGACACCAACGACATCTTCCTCGGCAACATGCAAAAGGACGGCAGCTACTCCGTCATCCCGCGCATGGCCGGCGGCGAAGTGACCCCGGAAGGGCTGCTGGCGGTGGCCGAAGTGGCCCGCGACTACAAGCTCTACACCAAGATCACCGGCGCCCAGCGCATCGGTCTGTTCGGAGCCCAGAAGGATGATCTGCCGGCCATCTGGCGCAAACTGCTGGCGGCGGGCTTCGAGACCGGTCAGGCCTACGCCAAGGCGCTGCGCATGGCCAAGACCTGCGTCGGCAGCACCTGGTGCCGCTTCGGCGTGCAGGACAGCGTCGGCCTCGGGGTCTTCCTCGAGAATCGCTACAAGGGCATTCGCACCCCCCACAAGATGAAGTTCGGTGTCTCCGGCTGTACCCGCGAATGTGCGGAAGCGCAGGGCAAGGACGTCGGCATCATCGCCACCGACGCGGGCTGGAACCTCTATGTAGGCGGCAACGGCGGCATGAAGCCGCGCCACGCCGATCTGCTGGCGTCTGACCTCGACCGCGAGACGCTGATCAAGCTGATCGACCGTTTCATGATGTTCTACGTCACCAGCGCCGACAAACTGCAGCGCACCTCGGTCTGGCTCGGCAATCTGGAAGGGGGCGTCGACTACCTGCGCGAGGTAATCGTCGACGACAAGCTGGGACTGGCCGACACGCTGGAGCGCGATATCCAACGCCTTATCGACAGCTACGAGTGCGAATGGTCGCGCACCCTCAACGAAGAGGAGGCGCTCAAGCGCTTCAGCCACTTCATCAACAGCGACAAGCGCGATCCGGACGTTCAGTTCGTCAGCGAACGCGACCAGCACCGACCGGCGACCCCGGCCGAGCGCATCCCCGTCTACCAGATCGAGGTGGAAACCAAATGATGAAACTTGCCTGCCAACTCAATGACATCCTGCCGGGCTGCATGGACGTTTGCGCCCTGCTCGATAGCCAGTCCATCCAACTCGAGGTGGAGATTAAGCGATGAAACTTGCCTGCCAACTCAACGACATCCTGCCGGGAACCGGTGTGTGCGCACTTATTGAGGGCCGCCAGATCGCTCTGTTCCGCCCAAGCGCGGCGGCCGAGGTGTTCGCCATCGACAACCGGGATCCCTTCTTCGCCGCCAACGTGCTGTCGCGTGGCATCGTAGGTGAACACGAAGGTGAGCTCTGGGTCGCCAGCCCGCTCAAGAAGCAGCACTTCCGTCTGCGCGACGGCCACTGCCTCGAAAATGCAGCCATGTCTGTCCAGAGCTACCCGGTCGAAGTGCGCGACCAACAAGTCTGGGTCACCGTCTAACACCATGCATATCAGGGCTGCCCGCGGGCGGCCCTCTTGAAGGAAACAAAGATGTATACCGAAACCATCAACAAGTGCGCCGCCAACGCGGCCCGCATCAATCGCTTCGAGCGCAGCGACAAGCTCGGCTTCTGGCTCAGCTCTGCCATGGCGGGGGCCTATGTGGGCCTTGGCATCATCCTCATCTTCACCCTGGGCAACCTGGTGGATCCGAGCATCCGTCCACTGGTGATGGGGGCCACCTTCGGCATCGCCCTGACGCTCGTCATCATTGCCGGTTCCGAGCTGTTCACCGGCCACACCATGTTCCTCACCTTCGGGGTGAAGACCGGCAAGATTTCCATGGGGGATCTGCTGCGCATCCTGCCGCAGACCTGGGCCGGCAACCTGCTCGGATCCATCGCGGTGGCGCTGATCTACTCCTACGGCGGCAGCCTGCTACCGGACGCGGGCAGCCTGGCGCACAAGGTGGCGCTGGCCAAGACCCAGGCACCGGCGCTGACCCTGTTCATGAAGGGCGTGCTGTGCAACTGGCTGGTCTGCCTCGCCATCTGGATGGCGCTGCGCACCGAGGGTGCCGCCAAGTTCATCGCCATCTGGTGGTGCCTGCTGGCCTTTATCGCCTCCGGCTACGAGCACTCGGTCGCCAACATGACCCTGTTCGCCCTCTCCTGGTTCGGTGCCCATTCAGAGGCCTACACCCTGGGCGGCATCGGCCACAACCTGCTGTGGGTGACCCTGGGCAACACCGTCTCCGGCGCCCTCTTCATGGGCCTCGGCTACTGGTATGCCACCCCCAAGGCTGAGCGCCCGGTCGCGGTGAGCGAGACCACCACCACTGCCAACCAGACTCAAACCGCCTGATCAGGAGGCCCCATGGACTACTTGCCCATCTTTTGCCGACTCGACAACAAACCCGTGCTGCTGGTCGGCGGCGGCGAGGTAGCGGAGCGCAAGGCGCGCCTGCTGCTGGATGCCGGTGCCCAGCTCACCGTGGTCGCGCCCGAGCTCGACCCCGAGCTGGCAGAACTGGCTGCCAACGGCAGCATCGAGTGGCTGGCCGGTGAATTCGCGCCGCAGCAACTGACGGGCAAGTGGCTGGTGGTGGCCGCCACCGATCGGCGCGAGGTGAACGCCCTGGTCTACCAGAGCGCCAATCAGGCGCGGATCTTCGCCAACGTGGTGGATGACCCGAAACGCTCCAGCTTCATCATGCCGTCGATCATCGACCGCTCGCCGCTGATGGTGGCCATCTCCTCCGGCGGCAAGGCCCCAGTGTTAGCCCGCTTGCTGCGGGAAAAACTCGAAGCCTTGCTGCCCCAGCATCTGGGCGCCGTTGCGGCCTTCGCCGGCAGCCTGCGGGAGCGGGTCAAGGCCCGCTTCGCCAGCATGGGCGAGCGGCGCCGCTTCTGGGAACGGCTGCTCGGGGCGGACCGGCTCGGGCAGGCGCTGGCACGGGGCGATAGCGCCTCTGCCAATCAGCTGGCCGACAGCCTGTTTGCCGACGAGAGCCAGACCGGTGGCGAGGTGGTGCTGGTGGGGGCAGGCCCCGGCGATCCAGGCCTGCTCACCCTGCACGCCCTGCGCCAGATGCAGCAGGCGGACGTGGTGGTCTATGACCGGCTGGTCTCCGACGAGGTGATGGCGCTGGTGCGCCGGGATGCCAAGCGCATCTTCGTCGGCAAGCAGGCGGGCAATCACTGCGTGCCGCAGGAGGGGATCAACCAGCTGTTGCTGGACGAGGCGAAGAAGGGCCAGCGGGTGGTGCGGCTGAAGGGGGGTGACCCCTTCATCTTCGGCCGTGGCGGCGAGGAGCTGGAGACGCTGGTGGGCAGCGGCATCGGTTTTCAGGTGGTACCGGGGATCACCGCGGCCAGCGGCTGCGCCGCCTACGCCGGCATTCCGCTGACCCACCGCGATCACGCCCAGAGCGTGCGCTTCGTCACCGCCCACGGCAAAGGGGGCGCCCAGGATCTCGACTGGCCGCTGCTGGCCAAAGACAAACAGACCCTGGTGTTCTACATGGGGCTCTCCTCCTGCGCCACCATCCGCGAGCAGTTGCTGACCCACGGCAAGGCGGGCGACACCCCGGTGGCGCTGATCGAGCGCGGCACCCAGCCAAGCCAGCGGGTCATTCGCGGCACCCTCGATCAGTTGCCCGCGCTGGCGGTGGGGGTCGAGAGTCCGGCCCTCATCATGGTGGGATCTGTGGTGACCCTGGCGGACCAGCTTGCCTGGTTCGGGCAAGGATGCGCCGCAGATGCGGCCCTGGCCTCGGCCTGATCGCTGCATCTATGTCAACGCCACCCTCGGGTGGCGTTTCTTTTTCTGCATTTACTGTCATAACCTCTTGTTTTGAGTCTGGTATCCTATGGGGTGTGTCAGCCGGACCACCGAATTCAGGAATTCTGCTTCATGTCCCTCCCCGCCAAGAACAGCGCCAAACAGCGTGAACAAGACAGATCGCGCATTCTCACCCTGCTGCTGGCCGATGATGCCCTCACCGACAGCCTGCTCGACCCGCAAGGGGTGCAGGATGCCACCCTGCGGGACCAGACCAGCGAGCTCACCCGGCTGGTCAACAGCCTGCCCGCCGCCGATATCGCCGATGCGCTGGAATCCCTGCCGCCGGACGAACGTCACGTGCTGTGGCAGCAGGTGGACGAGGAGAAACACGGCCAGATCCTGGTCGAGGCATCGGAAACGGTGTGGGACAGCCTGATCAGCGGCATGAGCGACAAGGAGCTGCTGCACGCCCTGCGCACCCTCGACATCGACGATCAGATCTATCTGGGCCAGTACCTGCCCCGCAACCTGATGGGGCGGCTGCTCACCTCCATGGCCCCGGCCCAGCGCGACCGGGTGCGGGAGGTGATCCGCTACGGCAAGCACACGGTCGGCGCCATGATGGACTTCGAGCTCATCACGGTGCGGGCCGAGGTGAGCCTGGCCACGGTGCAGCGCTACCTGCGCCTGCGCGGCAAGATCCCCGCCAACACCGACAAGCTGTTCGTCACCGACCGGCGCAACCGGCTGCAGGGGGAGCTGCCGCTCACGACCGTGTTGCTGCACAAACCCGAGACCCTGGTGCGCGACGTGATGGAGAAGGATCCGGTCACCTTCGATCCGGAAGACAACGATGAAGCCGCCGCCCGTACCTTCGAGCGGGACGACCTGGTCTCCGCCGCCGTCATCGACGGCCGCGGCAAGCTGATGGGCCGGCTCACCGTCGCCGAGGTGGTGGATCTGGTCTATGAGGAGAGCGACACCGACCTGCGCCGGATGGGGGGGATCAGTGAAGAGGAGGACGTGTTCGCGCCTGTCTCCAAGGCGGTCAAGACCCGCTGGGCCTGGCTCGCCATCAACCTCTGCACCGCCTTCGTGGCATCGCGGGTGATCGGTCTGTTCGAGCACACCATCTCCCAGCTGGTGGCGCTGGCGGCGCTGATGCCCATCGTCGCCGGTATCGGCGGCAACACCGGCAACCAGACCATCACCATGATAGTGCGGGCGCTGGCGCTGCAGCATATCCAGACCGGCAACGTCTCCTTCCTGCTGTGGCGCGAGCTGGGGGTGGCCCTGATCAACGGCCTGGTGTGGGGCGGCACCATGGGGGTGGCCACCTACATCCTCTATCAGGATGCGGCACTGGGCGCGGTGATGACGCTCGCCATGATGCTCAACCTGCTGGTGGCGGCGCTGATGGGGGTCATCATCCCCATGACCATGAGCCGGCTGGGCCGCGACCCGGCGGTGGGGGCCAGCGTGATGATCACCGCCATCACCGACACCGGCGGCTTCTTCATCTTCCTGGGGCTGGCCACCCTGTTCCTGCTTTAATCTGATTGGCAATAAAAAGGGAGCTTTTATGGCTCCCTTGTTCATTCGGCGCGGCCGCTACACCCGGTATTTGGCCACCGCCTGGTTGAGCAGCTTGGCCTGCTCGGTCAGGCCGTGACTCGACTTGGCGTTCTCCTCCGCCATCAGGCTCGACTCCTGGGCGATGTCGCGGATGTTGTTGACGTTGCGGTTCACCTCGTTGGCCACCAGGCTCTGCTGCTCGATGGCGGCGGCAATCTGGGTGCTCATGTCCATGATATGGGTGACGTCCTGGGTGATCTGCTCCAGCAGTTCGCCCGCCATGCTGGCCTGCTCCGAGCTGCTGTTGCCCTGCTCGCGGCAGGTCGCCATCATGCCCACTATGTTGCCGGTCTGCTTCTGTAGCGAACTAATGATGCCGGCGATCTCCTGGGTCGACTTCTGGGTGCGGATGGCGAGGCTGCGCACTTCGTCCGCCACCACCGCAAAGCCGCGCCCCTGATCCCCTGCCCGCGCCGCCTCGATGGCCGCGTTGAGGGCCAGCAGGTTGGTCTGCTCGGCGATGCCGCGGATCACGTCCAGCACAGAGCCGATGGTTTCGCTCTCCTGCTGTAGCTGGGCCACTTCGCGGGAGGAGTTCTCCAGATTGTCGGCCAGGGAGCGGATCTGGCTGACGGTGTTCTCCACCGCACTGCGCCCCTCCATCGCCTTGTTGTTGGTGGTCTGGGCATTGTTGGCGGCCTGTTCGGTGTTGCGGGCGATCTCCTCTATGGTGGAGCCCATCTCGGTGGAGGCGGTCGCCACCATGTCGGTCTCCTGCAGCTGGCGAGCGGCCCCCTCGCTGGTGCGGCGCACGTTGCCGGAGAGGTGATCCGCCGCCTCGGTCAGGGTGTGCACGCTCTGCTTCACGTCGCCGATGAGGTGGCGAAAGCCCCCCAGCATCACGTCCAGATTGCCCGCCAGCTGGGCCATCTCGTCCGCCCCCTGCAGCTCTATCTTGAGGCGCAGGTCGTTGTCCTGCCGGATGCGGTTGACGGTATCGTTCACCCGCGAGATGGGGCGGTCGATGCTGCGCCCCAGCAGCATGCTCATGATGCCGATCAGCACTATGATGATGCCGCCGCAGACCAGCATCAGGGTATTGAGGCGCGAGGTCTGCCGTACCAGCTCGTCGGCGATGTGCTTGCCGACGGCGGTAAAGCCCTGCTCGGTCTGGTGCACCAGGCCCCGCATCTCATTGCGCAGCCCCTCATCTTCACTCAACCCCAGCACTTGCATGCCCTGCACCAGTGCGACGAAGTCCTGCCGGTACTGCTCGCTGGCCTGCTCCAGCTTGCCGCGATCAGCCTCCGGCAAGGTTGCCAGCCGCTGCTGGAAATCCTTGTGCAGGGTCTGGAAGCGTTCCAGATACTGGATGTCGGAGCGCAGCATGAAGTCTTTCTCCGCCCGCCGCAGCTGCAACATGGTGATGAGCAGCCCCTGCTCATCGAGCTGCTTGAGCCCCTCTTCCACCTGATGCACCGCGGTTCTCAAACGCCCGTAGAGGCCGTCTTCCGGCCCCAGCCCGATGATCTGCTGCTGGGCCACCAGATCGTTGAAGGCCTTGCCATAGGCCCCCATCTGCTGATCCAGCCGGGTCAGCTCGCCCTGCACGGCGCTGAGGTTGTCATCCTGACCCAGGGTCTGGTTGAGCTGGTGAAAATTGGCCAGCACCTCGTTGAAGCGGGTCACGAAGGCCGGATCCTTGCGGATCAGGAAATCCTTCTCGGCCCGTCGCAGGTTGAGCATGGCGATCTCGAGCCCGTCCACGTTGCGCTGGGCCTCGGTCAGATGGCGACTCACCTGGTTGGAGTAGAGAAACAGGCCGCTCAATACCAGCATGGCAACGGCGACCAGCGCGGTATTCAAGATCAATTTATGACGGATCAGCACGATGAACCTCTCACAAGCACGGGATGGACTGCATTGAGCTTATGCGGAAAACGTTATCCCCGTTGTTGTTCAAGGAATATTCATTGAAATGCCGGTCCCACTCCTTATACTGGATCCCACCTGTTTCCAGCGGTGGATTTGACACAATGGAATACAACACTTCAGAACTGTGCGACATCTATCAGGACATGGTGGATGTGCTCGAACCCATGCTCTGCTCCTTCGGCGGCCGCGCCTCTTTCGGCGGCGTCATCACCACAGTCAAATGCTTCGAATCAAACGGCCTGATCCGTGAACTCGTCAAAGAGAACGGCGTCGGTCGGGTGTTGCTGATCGACGGCGGTGGCTCCATGCGCCGCGCCCTGATCGACAGCGAGATCGCCACCACGGCGGCCGAGAACGAGTGGGAAGGGATCGTCTGCTACGGCTGCGTGCGCGAGGTAGACATTCTGGAAGACTTGGATATCGGCATTCAGGCGCTGGCAGCCATTCCGGTGGGTGCCGACAGCAAGGACGTGGGCGAGACCGATCTGCCGGTCAACTTCGGCGGTGTCACCTTCCTGCCGGACGACCATCTCTACGCCGATACCACAGGGGTAATCCTCTCCCCCGATGCACTCGACATCGAGTAAGCAGAGCAGAGTGAACATGGGAGCCAAGGCTCCCATTTTTTATGTCCGTCGCTGGCCGAAAACACGCAAAAAAAGAGGGCCAGTAAAAACTGGCCCCTTAACTGGAAGCAATGTGAGCAATGTCGTGCCTTCACAAGAAGTCCATCACGTTGGAACGAATGAAGTCTTTCCCGGAAAACAAGGTAACAATAATCATTCTCATTTAACTTGGCAACCCTTATTTGCCAAAAATGCAAAAAAATTGACCACCGCTGTGGGTGGTCAATCTCGTCAGGCTTGCCGTGTGGCCGTTTGCAGGCCGGCCAATCCGGCCTCGCCCACCAGCTTGCGGCTGAGATAACGCAGCAGCACGCCGTAGAGCGGCACAAACAATCCCAGGCTTATCAGCAGCTTGAACACGTAGTCCACGGTGGCAATCTCGACCCAGTGCTCGGCCATGAAGGGATCCGTGCTGCGCCAGAAAGCGATGGTAAAGAAAGCGATGGTGTCCACCAAGTTGCCGAACAGAGTGGAGGCAGCCGGTGCCACCCACCAGGCTTTCAGCAGCCGCAGCCGGTTGAACACCACCACGTCCATGAACTGGCCCACCAGATAGGCCATAAAGCTGGCCAGGGCGATGCGCGCCACGAACAGGTTGAACTCGGCCAGGTTGCCGACGCCCTGGAAGCTGCCCTCGAAGAACAGCACCGACAGGGCATAGGAGATGGCCAGCGCCGGCAGCATCACGGTCTGGATGATCTTGCGCGCCAGACCGGCACCAAAGATCCGCACCGTCAGGTCGGTGGCCAGAAAGATGAACGGAAAGCTGAAGGCACCCCAGGTAGTGTGGAAGCCGAAGATGGTGATCGGCAGCTGCACCAAGTAGTTGCTGCTGGCAATGATCAGGATGTGGAACAACGAGAGGCGCACCAGCGCCGTCTGGTGCTGAGCAGGGGTCAGACTCATATTGTGACCTTTTTGGTTAATGGGGTTAGGGAACCCATACCGCCACCATTGGCGATAATAGAGGGGCGAGATTATACGCCCCCACACTGATAGTTCAATCTTTATGCGGTTGGTTGAGGCTGCTGTCCCCGCTCAGCCCTGATGCTGACGGGCCAGCCAGAGCAGCACCTCGGCATCGGCCGGCTGCTCCGCCGCCAGCCAGCAGCCGCTGTAGTGTTCGTATTCGAGCCGAAAGCGGCTCCCCTCAAACTCCAGCAACCAGCTGTGACGATCAGCGCCGCACTCCCGCTCGAGCGCCACCAGCTCCCACTCCTGCAATAGAACCTCGGCCAGAGTCGGAAAGCTGTCCCAGTCGAGTGCGGGGTTCACCAGCGTCACCACCCCGGTGTCCCTGTCTGTCTGCGCGATACGCCAGTTCATCTGCGGTTCCTCAACTGCTGCAAGAGAGCTCGCCACCGCAATACCATGCCGGTTGCGGAGTAGCGAGCTCCTCGTATTCGGGTTGCTCATCATAGGGGTGCTGCAGGGCCGCAAACAGCCGTTCGAACGGTACCATGTCACCCTGCTCGGCGGCCTCGATCACCCGCTGGGCCAGCGCGTTGCGCAGCACATACTTGGGGTTGACCGCATCCATCTGCGCCTTGCGCACGCCATCCTCGCTCCCTTCCCGGGTCAGGCGCGCCCGATAGGCATCAAGCCACCCTTGCCAGGCGGCAGGATCCGGCAGCAGGGCCAGCAGGCTGGCGGGCCATGCCCCCTCTCGCGTCACCTCACCGAGACGGCGCAGGAACAGGTGGTAATCCACTCCGTGCGCCGCCAGCAGCCGGAACAACTCGCGAAACAGCGCCGGATCGTCGTCTTCCCACACCGCCAGCCCCAGTTTGGCGCGCATCAGTTCCGAGTAGTGCAGCATCAACTGGTGTTCGTACTGGGCCAGGGCCGCCGCCAGCGCGTCCCCATCGACGTGGCCGGCCAGCGCCTGCGCCAGCTTTTGCAAGTTCCAGTAACCGACCGCCGGCTGCTGATCCAGTGCATAACGACCGCCCGGATCCGAGTGGTTGCAGACAAAGTCCGGCACATAGGCATCGATGAAGCCGTAGGGACCGTAATCCAGCGTCAGTCCGAGCAGCGACATGTTGTCGGTGTTCATCACCCCGTGGCAGAAGCCTGCCGCCTGCCACTTGGCGATGAGCCGCGCGGTGCGGCGTACCACTTCGGCAAACAGCTCGGCACCATCGACCAGCTCGGGGAAATGGTGGCGTAGCAGATAGTCGATAAGGGTCGGGATCCGCTCCCCCTGCCCACTCCAGGCGAAATACTCGACGTGACCGAAGCGCAGATGGCTCGGGGCGGTACGCAGCACGGTCGCGCCTGTCTCCACCTGCTCGCGGTAGACCGGCTCCTGGCTGCCCACCAGCACCAGTGCCCGGGTGGTGGGGATGCCGAGGGCATGCAGCGCCTCGGAGGCCAGGTACTCGCGAATGCTGGAGCGCAGCACGGCGCGGCCATCACCGAAACGGGAGAAGGGAGTCTTGCCCGCCCCTTTCAGGTGCAGGTCCCAGCGGCTGCCATCCGGTGCCTGCTGCTCCCCCAGCAGCAGGGCGCGGCCATCGCCGAGACGTGGGCTGTAGCCGCCGAACTGATGGCCCGCATAGACCTGGGCCACCGGCTGCATGCCGGGCAAGGGCTGCCCATGGCCACAGCAGGCCAGCCAGTCGGCCTCGCTCACCGCTCCCAGCCCCAGCTCGCCGAGCAGCGCACGGTTGAGGTGCAGCAGGCCGGGGGCATGCAGTGGCTGGGGTGCGACGGGCTCGCAGGCCCAGGGCAGTTCGGTGGCAAAAGTGTTGATCAGCTTCATGGTGGTGCGGTTCGTCCCTGCGTATGCTCGTGTCACTCTTTATACCGCCGTCGGCCAGCACTGGCTAACGGACGATGCGCTATTTCATTTCAAGGAGAAGAAGATGCAAAGATGGTTGGGCACCCTGCCCCTGTTGCTGTTGTTGGGGGGGCCGGCCCAGGCGGCCGATGTCGAGGCAGGCAAGGCCAAGGCCGCCGTCTGCGCCGCCTGTCACGGGATCGAAGGCAAGGCTCTTATTCCCAACTATCCCCATCTGGCGGGACAAAACGCCGCCTATCTGGTGAAACAGCTGAAGGCTTTCAAGGATGGCAGCCGCAAAGAGCCTTTGATGGTGCCCTTCATGGCGCCGCTCACCGATGCGGACATGGAGAACCTGGCGGCCTATTACGCCAGCCTCAAATAACCTGGCGCGCCCGGCAGACGGGCGCCCGTTGGCGACGCACCCGCCCGGTGCAGCTTCACCAAGCTCCTACCGACGGCAGTAGTCGATGATCAGGTCCATAAAGGCTTCGCCGAAGCGTTCCAGCTTGCGGTGACCCACGCCGTTGACCGCCAGCATTTCCGCCTCCGTCATCGGCATCAGCTGCGCCATCTCGACCAGGGTGGCATCGTTGAACACCACGTAGGGCGGCACCTCTTCATCCTCGGCGATCTGCTTGCGCAGAGCGCGCAGCTCCTTGAACAACCGCTTGTCGTAGTTGGCGTTGTCGAGCAGGCCGTTGCGCTTCTCCTTGCGGCTGGAGATGGGCTGCAGACGCGGCACCGCCAGATCCAGCTTCACCTCGCCGCGCAGCACGGGACGGGCCGCCTCGGTCAACTGCAGCACCAGGTTGCGGGTGATGTTCTGGGTCAGCAGCCCCTTGTGGATCAGCTGGCGGATCACGCTCATCCAGTACTCGTGGCTCTGATCCTTGCCGATGCCGTAGGTCGACAGCTTGTCGTGGCCGTGATCCTTGATGCGCTGGTTCAGCGACCCGCGCAACACCTCCACCACATAACCCACCCCGAAGTTCTGACCCACCCGCCAGACGCAGGAGAGCGCCTTCTGGGCATCTTCGGTGCCGTCATAGCTCTGGGGCGGATCGAGACAGATGTCGCAGTTGCCGCACGGCTTGTCGTTGTACTCGCCGAAGTAGTTGAGCAGCACCTGGCGGCGGCAGGTCTGTGCCTCGGCGAAGGCTGCCATCACGTTGAGCTTGTACTGCTCCACCTGCAACTGCTGGGGGTTTTCGATATTGTCGAGCAGCCGGCGCACTCGACCGATGTCGGCAGGATCGTACAGCAGCAGCGCCTCGGCCGGGGTGCCATCGCGCCCGGCCCGGCCGGTCTCCTGATAGTAGGATTCGATGTTCTTGGGGATGTCGTAGTGCACCACGAAGCGCACGTTGGGCTTGTCGATGCCCATACCGAACGCCACCGTCGCCACCACTATCTCGATGTCGTCCTTGAGGAAGGACTCCTGAGTGCGCTGGCGCAGCTCGAGCGGCAGGCCGGCATGATAGGGCGCCGCCTTGCAGCCGTGGCGGGAGAGCCGCTCGGCCACCTCTTCCACCCGATTGCGGCTGGAGCAGTAGACGATGCCGCAGTTGCCCTTCTGGCTCTGCACGTAACGCAGCAGCTGCTCCGCCGCCTTGAATTTCTCCACCAGGCTGTAGCGGATATTGGGTCTGTCAAAGCTGGCAGTGTGGATAAAGGGATCGCTCAGTTCCAACCGATGCAGCATATCGCTGCGGGTCGCCTCGTCGGCGGTGGCGGTCAAAGCCACCACCGGCACCTGCGGGAACCACTGCTTGAGCCGGCCCAGCGCCGCATATTCCGGTCGGAAGTCATGGCCCCACTGGGAGACGCAGTGTGCCTCGTCGATGGCGAACAGCCCGAGTGGCAACTCGGCTAGCCGGTCCATAAACTCGTGCTGAAGCAGTCGCTCGGGGGAGACATAGACCAGCTTGATCTCGCCGCGACGCATGGCAGCGAAGTTCTGGATCATCTCCTCCCGGCTCAGTGCCGAGTTGATGTAGACCGCCGCCACGCCGTTGGCGCGCAGGCTGTCCACCTGATCCTTCATCAGCGAAATGAGGGGAGAGACCACCACCCCGAGCCCGGGCCGCAACAGCGCCGGGATCTGGTAACAGAGCGACTTGCCGCCACCGGTGGGCTTGAGCACCAGCGCATCGCGCCCCGCCACGATCTGCTCGATGATTTCGAGCTGGCCCGGCCGAAATTGCTGATAGCCGAACACCGCCTGCAGCAGGGCAAGCGGATTCTCTGGCTGGGGGTCAGGCAGGGTTTCGGCAATGGCGGTCATGGGCTCTCCTTTGGGGTCGCCATTCTAAAGCAGCCGCCGCCCACAATAAACCTGCCATTGCGACTGTTAAGGAAGTGTTGCAGACTGGCTGGAGTTTTTACTCGGTCGTACTGCCAGGGATCGGACTCAAGGAATGAAACAGATGCTCAAGAAGATGGCGCTCAGTGGCATTGCCAACCTGTTCGCCGAGAGGATGCCGTTCAACAAGCTGATCGGCATGCAGGTGACCCACTACGACTTCGACAAGGTGGAGCTGCGCATCAAGATGGAGGAGAAGCTGATCGGCAACCCCTTCCACAACATCCTGCACGGCGGCGTCACCGCCAGCCTGCTCGATGTGGCCGGCGGCATGATAGTCGCCGCCTCCTGCATCGACGAGCTGGAAGACTTCTCCCCCAGCTACCTCAAGGAGCGCTTCTCCCGCCTCGGTACCATCGATCTGCGGGTGGACTACCTGCGGCCGGGGCGCGGCAACGAGTTCATCGCCACCGCCCACATCATCCGGGCCGGCAGCAAGGTCGCGGTTGCCCGCATGGAACTGCACAACGAAGAAGGGACTCATATCGCCTTCGGTACCGGCACCTACCTGGTGGGCTGAGCCAGCCTATTGCATAAAAACCACGCTGCTAATCTGATTTTAATCATTAGAAACCTTACCCCCTCTGCCGCCACCAGGTTCATACTGAAAGTCGGGATTGTGTGCAGAGGGAGGATTGCAGGCGATGAGTGCGAAACTGGCCACCAAACCATCCAGAACCTTGTTGAGGCAGCTCGAGTCCATGCTCGACGAGGTGCAGACACCCGAGTGTCGCCACTGGCTGGAACAGGAGCTTGAGGGATACTCTCTCTGTTCGCACCTGCCTTGGTATCGCATCATAGCCTGTCGGCAACGCGGTCACTTCTTGGACCTGAAGACGGGAAAATACCTGACTTGTCATATCAACAGTCAAACGCTAAGCCAACGCGACCTGGCCCAAATTCAGTTCATCTATGCCCGTGAACCCGCCGCCCACTATTTGCTGCAACGCAATTCCGGTATTGAGCCCTGGCCAGAACAGCTGCTGGAAGATTATCAGGAGCAGCTGATCCCCGGCCATCTATGCCTGCAAGCCTGGCATGAGCCCGTGTCTTCATTACGTGAACAACTGATGGAGGGAATCGAACATTTCATTAGTGAGTACCCCAAGCACGCGGCCTTGCAACCTCAGCATGGCTTCAAGGCATTGCGGCATCAGCACTGGCATATCTAACAGGCGCCTGGCGCGCAAGGAGGGCACCATAGACAGAACCCAACCAGAGATTGCCACAATCTAGAGTGCCGGAGTCAGGATCAGACTCCACCCTGGGCCACCGAGCGGTGGCCCTTTTATTGCCCTGCGCCGGGCAACGGAACTGACGAGACGGATGAAACAGAGAGACAGAGAGCATTGCAGTTGCCCTAGCAAGCCGCAAGCCTGAATATCGCCCTCCACTTGCGCAAACGCCAGATGCGAAAAGGCCGCTCTATTGAGCGGCCTTTTCTAATGTGGTCGGTGTGAGAGGATTCGAACCTCCGACCCCTTCGTCCCGAACGAAGTGCGCTACCAAGCTGCGCTACACACCGATGTCTGCGGGACGGGAATTTACCGAAAGCCCCGACTCGACACAAGCCTTTTTTACGTTTGTAAGCAAAAAAATGGCTGTTCGCTCAACTATTCGTCAGTTCCATCCGTCCTGAGCCGTCAGCGGCCAAAAAATGGCCTGGCAACGCTTATGACGAAGCGAGCTGGAATTCGGCCGGGCCGAGCAAGCGACGACGCCAGTCAGCGACCACACCATGCTCCAGCCAGTCTGCCGCATGCTTGCGCCAGTTGGGCGAGAGGGCCGGATTTTCCAGCAGCAACAGCAGGTCCGCCTCGTTGCGCAGCTGGTTGAACAGGATATCGGCGGTGCGCTTTACCGTGAGTTCAGGGTAGGGCCTGTCCACCAGCTCCAACCGCTCCTGCGGCATCACCATCCCCTCCTCCAGCACCCGCAGCAGCCAGCCGCAGCGGCCGCTGAGCTGCATCACCTGCGACATCTGGCCATAGCCAAAACGCTGGTTGAGCTTGAAGCAGGGGGATCTGGGCTGGCTTATCTGGATCAGCGCCTCGCCGAGTCGATAGACATCGCCGATGCAGGCCTGCTCCTCGGTCAGCCCGACCCCGGAGAGGTTCTCGCCGAAGGCGGCCGGTTGCCAGGGGGTACGCGGGGCCGCCAGACCCAGCGCCGTCTGCCAGTTGTGCCACCAGGGGTAGTGATCGGCGGGATAGTAGTGCAGCGCCCGATCCGGGCCGCCATGGTGGCGCTGGTCGCACTGTTCGTCGCCAGCCAGACCATTGGCACCGCACCAGAGCGGTATGGAGGTGGCTTGTTTGTGGATGGCGCTGACAAGGCCGGGAACCAGTTCGGTACCCTGGCCGCTAAAGATGGAGATCCGCATTCTCATCCTCCGGATTGACGAGAGAATGCGGATCTTAACACGAGGTCAGGCGACTGCCTGCATCTGGGTGGTCATGGCGATCTCGGCGCGGCGACGTTTCTCCGCCTTGGCCATCAGATACCAGCTGCCGAAGGTGAACAGCGACACCGACAGCAGGATCAGGCTGGCCACCGCGTTGATCTCGGGTTTCACCCCGAGCCGCACCGCCGAGAAGACCTCCATCGGCAGGGTGGTCGAGCCCGGGCCGGAGACGAAGCTCGCCAGCACCAGGTCATCCAGCGACAGGGCAAACGACATCATGCCACCCGCTGCCAGCGAGGGGGCGATCATCGGGATGGTGATCAGAAAGAACACCTTCCAGGGTTTGGCCCCCAGATCCATGGCCGCCTCCTCGATGGAGAGATCCAGCTCCCGCAGGCGGGCCGACACCACGATCGCCACATAGGCGGTACAGAAGGTGGTGTGGGCTATCCAGATGGTCACCATGCCCCGCTCGGCGGGCCAGCCCACCAGCTGGGCCATGGCCACGAACAGCAGCAGCAAGGAGAGACCGGTGATCACCTCGGGCATCACCAGCGGCGCCGTCACCATGCCGCCGAACAGGGTCCGGCCACGGAAGTGCGGGATCCGGGTCAGCACGAAGGCCGCCACCGTCCCCAGCGCCACCGCTGCAATGGCGGTATAGAAGGCGATCTCCAGCGAACGCAGCACCGAACCTATCAACTGCTTGTTGTCGAGCAGGCCGAAATACCACTTCAGCGACCAGCCGCCCCATACCGTCACCAGCTTGGAGGCGTTGAAGGAGTAAATCACCATGATGATCATCGGCAGGTAGATGAACAGCAGCCCCAGCCACAGCATCAGCTTGGCAAAACCAAAGCGCCTCATACTTTACCCTCCAGCTCTTTGGCCTGGTTGCGGTTGAACAGGATGATCGGAATGATCAGCACCGCCAGCATCACCACCGCCAGGGCGGACGCCACCGGCCAGTCACGGTTGTTGAAGAACTCCTGCCACAGCACCTTGCCGATCATCAAGGTCTCGGGACCACCCAGCAGCTCCGGAATGACGAACTCGCCCACCACCGGGATGAACACCAGCATGCAGCCGGCGATGATGCCGTTCTTGGAGAGCGGCACCGTGATCTGCCAGAACCGGGTCAAGTTGCGGGCACCGAGGTCGGAAGCCGCCTCCAGCAGACTCTGGTCGTGCTTGACCAGGTTGGCGTAGAGCGGCAGCACCATGAACGGCAGGTAGGAGTAAACGATGCCGATGTAGACCGCCAGGTTGGTGTTGAGGATCTGCAGCGGCTCGTTGATGAGGCCTATGCCCATCAACAGGCTGTTGAGCAGGCCGTTGTTGCTGAGAATGCCCATCCAGGCGTAGACCCGGATCAGGATCGCGGTCCAGGTCGGCATCATGATGAGCAGCAGCAGAACGGTCTGGGTCTCCTTGTTAGCCCGGGCGATGGAGTAGGCCATCGGATAGCCGATCAGCAGGCAGAGCACTGTGCTGATGAAGGCCATCTTGAGGGAGCCGAGATAGGCCGCGATGTAGAGCTCATCCTCCTGCAGCAGCAGGTAGTTGCCCATGTGCAGCAAGATGGTGAGCTGATCGTCGGCCCAGCTCACCACGTCGGTGTAGGGCGGGATCGCCACGTCCGCTTCGGCGAAGCTGATCTTCACCACTATGATGAAGGGCAGCAGGAAGAACAGGAACAGCCAGAAGAACGGGATGCCGATCACCAGCTGCCGCCCCCCCAGTGCCTTCAGTCGTCTCAATGCCATCATGATTGCAGCACCACGCCGCTGTCATCTTCCCAGTAGAGGAACACCTGGTCATCCCAGGTCGGCCGCTTGCCGTGGCGTTCGGCATTGGCGATGAAAGCCTGAACGATTTTGCCCGAAGGCAACTGGATGTGATAAACCGAATGACCGCCCAGATAGGCGATGTCATAGACTTCGCCCTTGGTCCAGTTGAAGTCCGGATGCTCGATCTCCACCGGCTTTTGCAGGCTCATCAGCAGTTTTTCCGGCCGCAGGGCGTAGGTGACCTTCTTGTTCTCGGCGCGGGAGCTGATGCCGTGGCCCACATAGATGGGCTGCTCCAGATCGGCGCAGGCGATGGTGGCGTGGTCCTGCTCATCCTCCACCAGCAGACCGTCGAACAGGTTGACGTTGCCGATGAACTCGCACACCAGCCGGCTGGCCGGGGTTTCGTAGATGTCCATCGGGCTGCCGATCTGTTCGATGCAACCCAGGTGCATGATGGCGATCCGCTCGGCCATGGTCATCGCCTCTTCCTGATCGTGGGTCACCATGACGCAGGTTACCCCGACCCGTTCGATGATCTCGACCAGCTCGAGCTGCATCTGGGAGCGCAGCTTCTTGTCCAGCGCCCCCATGGGCTCATCCAGCAACAGCAGCTTGGGGCGTTTGGCCAGCGAACGCGCCAGCGCCACCCGCTGGCGCTGGCCGCCGGAGAGCTGATGGGGCTTGCGGCGGGCATACTGGGTCATCTGTACCAGCTTGAGCATCTCCTCCACCCGGGCATCGACCTCCGCCTTGGGCAGGCCATCCTGCTTGAGGCCGAAGGCAATGTTCTGCGCCACCGTCATGTGGGGGAACAAGGCGTAGGACTGGAACATCATGTTGATGGAGCGTTCATAGGGCGGCATGTCGGTGATGTCGACCCCGTCGAGGAACAAGCGTCCCTCGGTGGGACGCTCGAACCCCGCCAGCATCCGCAGCAGGGTCGACTTGCCGGAGCCGGACCCGCCCAGCAGGGCGAAGATCTCGCCCTTGTGGATGTTGAGGGACACGTTGTCGACCGCCAGCGTTTCATCGAACTGCTTGCTTACCCTGTCTATCTTGACCAGCACTTCTTTGCGTTGCTGGCTGCCCTCGAGGGCTTTCTTGTAGGCACTGGAGGCTATCGCCATTACCAAACTCCCAAAGGTAATACCGGCCGGGGCCGATCCATAAAACAGTCTGGCGCCCCGGGATGGGCGCCAAGGTTAGGTTCCGGACTTGATCTTGGTCCAACTCCGGGTGATCAGGCGCTGCACCGCGCGGGGATGTGCCTGCTGCACATACAGCCGCTCCAGCACCGCCTGGGGTGGATAGACGGACTCGTCATTGCGCACGTGCTCCTCCATGAACTCCCCCGCCTTGGCGTTGGGGTTCGCGTAGCCCACATGATTGCTGATCTGGGCAATCACCTCGGGCTGCAACACGTAGTTGATGAGGGCGTGCGCCTCTTTCACGTTGGTGGCATCGGCCGGGATCGCCATCATGTCAAACCAGAGGTTGCCCCCCTCCTTCGGTATGCTGTAGGCGATCTTGATCCCCTTGCCGGCTTCGTCGGCACGGGCCGCCGCCTGCAGGATGTCGCCGGAGAAACCGGCTGCCACACAGATGTCGCCGTTGGCGAGATCGCCGATGTACTTGGATGAGTGGAAATAGGCCACATAGGGGCGTACCTTGAGCAGCAGCTCCTCGGCGCGCTTGAGATCCGCCGGATCCTGGCTGTTGGGGTTGAGCCCCAGATAGTTGAGCGCCGCCGGAATCATCTCGTCTGCCGAGTCGAGGAAGGCGACCCCGCAACGGGCCAGTTTCTGCATGTTTTCCGGTTCGAAGATCACGGCCCAGGAGTCAATCTTGTCGACCCCCAGCACAGCCTTGACCTTGTCGATGTTGTAACCGATGCCATTGGTGCCCCACAGATAGGGCACGGCGTACTGATGACCCGGATCCACCTTGTCGAGCTGCTTGAGCAGCACAGGATCCAGGTTGGCCAGATTGGGCAGCAGGGCGGGATCCAGCTTCTGGAAGGCCCCCGCCTTGATCTGTTTGGCCAGGAAATTGTTGGAGGGCACCACCAGATCGTAACCGGTGCGTCCGGTCAGCAGCTTGCCTTCGAGGGTTTCGTTGGAATCAAACACGTCATAGACGGTCTGGATCCCGGTCGCCCGCTGAAAGTCGCTGAGGGTGGTCTCGCCGATATAGTCGGACCAGTTGTAAAAGTGGACCACAGGGGCTGCCTGAGCCACATTTGCCAACCCCAGAGCCAGGGCCATCGTCACTATCTTGGTTGTGTGCACTTACTCAGTCCTCTTAATGTGTGATTTGCCAGTCGCGCATCCTTACGCGCCGTCCAACCTGTCGGGTGGGTCACCTCCCTCCCGGCCGAACTGCGGACCGGGAGGGGCACTCGTCACTTACTTGCCTGACTTGATCTTGGTCCAGCTACGCGTCATCAGACGCTGCACCTTGGCCGGCAGATCCGGGAAGGTGTAGATCTTGGCCAGCGTCTCGTCGCTCGGGTAGATGCCCGGATCGTTGCGGATCTTCTCGGACACCAGCGGCACGGAGGCCTTGTTGCCGCTCGGGTAGCTGACGGCGTCGGAGATCTTGGCGATCACCTCCGGCTTCATCAGGTAGTTCAGGAACACATGGGCCGCTTCCACGTTCTTGGCATCGGCCGGGATGGCCAGCATGTCGAAGAAGCTGCCAGCCCCCTCTTTCGGGATCACGTAGGTCAGGTTGACGCCGTTCTTGGCCTCGATCGCCCGTGACTTGGACTGCTGCAAGTCACCGGAGTAACCGACCGCCACACACAGGTTGCCGTTGGCCAGATCCGAAATGTATTTGGAGGAGTGGAAGTAGGCGGTATAGGGACGGATGGAGAGGAACAGCTCCTCCGCCTTCTTCAGCTCGTCCGGCTTCTGGCTGTCCGGCTTGAAGCCCAGGTATTGCAGGGCGGCCGGCAGCATTTCGGTCGGCGAGTCGAGGAAGGAGACACCGCACTCCTTCAACTTGGCCATGTTTTCCGGTTTGAACACCAGATCCCAGGAATCCACCGGCGCCTTGTCACCCAGCACGGCTTTCACCTTCTCCGGGTTGTAGGCATAACCGATGGTGCCCCACAGGTAAGGAATGGAGTACTGGTTACCCGGGTCGCTCGGTTCGAGCGCCTTGAGCAACGAGGTATCCAGGTTTTGCCAGTTGGAGAGCTTGGACTTGTCCAGCTTCTGGAACACGCCCGCCTTGATCTGCTTGGCCAGGAAGGGGTTGGACGGCACGACGATGTCATAGCCCGAACTGCCGGCCAGCAACTTGGCTTCCAGCACCTCGTTGCTGTCGAACACGTCGTAGACCACCTTGATGCCCGTCTCTTTCTGGAAGTCTTCCAGCGTGTTTGGCGCGATATAGTCGCTCCAGTTGTAGACGTGCAACACCTTGTCCTCGGCCATCGCCCCGGTACTCATCATGACCAGTGCCACAGAGGCTGCAATCATTCCCGTTTTGAAAGACATCGTCCTTGTCTCCTAAGCAAATTGTATGCGCAAGCCAACCTGCCCGGCGCCCGCCTATCCCCGCAGCTTTGCCGCCGTCAGATCGAGACTGAGCCTGGCCAGATTGACCAATTCATCCACCTGTTCCTCGGTGATCACCAAGGGGGGCGATATGATCATGGTATCGCCGACCGCCCTCATCACCAAGCCATTGTTAAAGCAGAACTCCCGACAGGTCATACCGGCCTGCAACCCAGCCGGGAAGCGGCTGTTGGTCTGCTTGTCCTGCACTATTTCCAGCGCGGCCACCAGGCCTTTGCCACGGGTTTCGCCCACCAGCGGATGGTCCGCCAGCTCCGCCCAGCGGCGCTGCAAATAGGGGCCGATGGTATCATGAACTCGCTTAACTATGCTTTCGTTTTGCATAAGCGTAATGTTGGCAATCGCCACGGCGCAGGCCACCGGATGACCGGAGTAGGTGAAGCCGTGGTTGAACTCGCCCCCCTCTTCCACCAGCACCTTGGCGACCCTGTCCCCCACCATCACGGCCCCCATCGGCAGATAGCCGGAGGTGATCCCCTTGGCCAGGCACATGAGATCCGGCTTGATGCCGAAGCCTTCGCTGGCGAACCAGTGACCAGTGCGGCCAAAGCCGCAGATCACCTCGTCGGCGATCAGCAGGATGCCGTACTTGTCGCAGATGCGCTGGATCTCCGGCCAGTAGCTGTCGGGCGGGATGATGACGCCGCCAGCGCCCTGGATCGGCTCGCCGATGAAGGCGGCCACCTGATCCACCCCCAGCGCCAGAATCTTCTCCTCCAGCTGACGGGCACGGGCCAGTCCGAATTCGTGGGCGCTCATCCCCTGCCCCTCGCCGAAGTGATAAGGCTGGTCGATGTGCACGATACCGGGAATAGGCAAGCCACCCTGGGCATGCATCCCCTTCATGCCACCCAGGCTGGCGCCCGCCACGGTGGAGCCGTGGTAGGCGTTGTGGCGGCTGATGATCACCTGTTTGTCCGGCTGCCCCTTGCTGGCCCAGTAGTGGCGCACCATGCGCAGCACGGTATCGTTGCACTCGGAGCCCGAGCCGGTGAAGAAGACGTGGTTAAGGTGCGGCGGCGTGATCTCGGCCAGCAGGGTCGCCAGCTCGGCAGCGGGCGGGTGGCTGGTCTGGAAGAAGAGGTTGTAGTAGGGCAGTTGCTGCATCTGGCGGGTGGCGGCGTCCACCAGCTCCTGGCGGCCATAGCCCAGGTTGACGCACCACAGGCCGGCCATGCCATCCAGAATGCGCTTGCCTTCGGAGTCTTCCAGATAGACGCCCTCGGCCCGGGTGATGATGCGGCTGCCTTTCTTGTTCAGTGCCTGAAAATCGGTAAACGGATGCAGGTGATGGTTGGCTTCCAGTTGCTGCCACTCACGGGTGGTATGCTGCATTGCTTGCTCCTCGGTTCCTTCGATTTAAGCGATGTTTGTTGGTCAGTTGAGGAGGTACAGACAACTCCCCCGGTCACGGTGACGCACCGAGTGTCGTGCAGTGCCTGCTCCCCAACTGTCTCGATTCACGCGGGAGGGGCCGGCGGCCCCTCCGGGCAGGGTGATGCGCGACCGGCGCGCATCCGGGTCACACGTTCAGCAGCAGGAACTCCCGTTCCCAGCGGCTGATCACCCCGAAGTAGGTCTCATATTCCTTGCGTTTGACCGCCACGAAGGCCCGGGTAAAGCGCTCGCCCAGCATCTCCTTGATGGGGTCGCACTGCTCTAGGTGGCTCAACGCCTCCTCCAGCGAGCGGGGCAGGCTGTAGGGCAGCTCATAGGCGCTCGACTTCATCTCCGGCAGCGGCTCCAGCTTCTCCATCATGCCGAGGTAGCCGCAGGCCAGGGTGGCGGCCAGCGCCAGATAGGGGTTGGCGTCGGCGCCGGCGAAGCGGTTCTCCACCCGGCGGGCACTGGCCTCGGAGAAGGGCACCCGCAGGCCGCAGGTACGGTTCTCCACCCCCCACTGCACGTTGCGCGGCGCGCTCTCGCCAAAGGTGAGTCGGCGGTAGGAGTTGACGTTGGGGGCCAGCAGCGCGGTCACCGCCGGCGTGTATTTCTGCAGGCCGGCGATGAAGTGCATGAACAGCTCGGAGTGGCCGCCGTTCTCGGTGCCGAACAGGTTGCGGCCGTTCACATCTTCCAGACTCTGGTGGATGTGCATGGCGGAGCCGGGCTCGTCGCTCATCGGCTTGGCCATGAAGGTGGCGTAAATCCCGTGGCGGTGGGCCGCTTCCCGCATGGTGCGCTTGAACAGGAACACCTGATCCGCCAGATCGACGGCGTCGCCGTGCAGGAAGTTGATCTCCATCTGGGCGGCGCCGGACTCGTGGATCAGGGTGTCCACCTCCAGCTCCTGCGCCTCGCAGTAGTCATACATGTCTTCAAAGATGGGGTCGAATTCGTTGACCGCATCGATGCTGAACGATTGGCGGGCCGTCTCGGGGCGGCCGTTGCGCCCCACCGGCGGCACCAGCGGATAGTCGGGGTCTTCGTTGCGCTTGACCAAGTAGAATTCCAGCTCGGGGGCCACCACCGGCTTCCAGCCCTGCTTCTCGTAAAATGACAGGACCCGACGCAGCACGGAGCGCGGCGCGATGTCGATCAGCTTGCCATTGATGTCGAAACAGTCGTGGATCACCTGGGCGGTCGGCTCCAGCGCCCAGGGGACGAAACGAATGGTGTTGGGATCGGGATAGAGCTGCATGTCCCGCTCCAGCGGGTCGATCATGCTGTCGTCATCCGGATACTCGCCGGTCACCGTCTGGGTGAAGATGACCTCGGGCAGGCGCATGCCCCCCTCGCGCAGAAACTTGTTGGCTGGAATGATCTTGCCTCGGGCATTGCCGGTGAAATCCGGAAACAGGCACTCCACTTCCGTGATGCGATTGCTCTCCATCCAGCCCTTGATACTGTCCATGTTAAACCCCGACTCTACGGTTGCCATTGGCAAGGGTGTCTAATATATGGAACACCCTTGTTATCAAATTGTAATCAACACCACCATAAAAGCCCGCCATCAGGGGCAATGTCAAGCGGTGGTGTTTAAAAAACTATAAATAACGGCGCATATAATGACCATCGCGGGGACAAATACTAAACACCCTGGCGTGGTAACGACTCACTGCAAGCCCGGTGCCAACAAGCGTGCGGGATCCCCCATGTTCTCAGTCAGACCCTGTCTGAATCGGGTCATTTTTTTGCAAGGGCGCACAATACTTGTCCTCTTTGCTTTGCATGCCTGCATTTTTTTGGTACAAGGCCCGCCCTGATTTGCACTCTCCTGCTTGGATTTGGTGCAAATTCAGGACACAGGGCTTGGTCTGCAGGCAGACAGCCCCCATAAACAGGGATAATTGGGTTAGTAAACTGACTGGTAGTAAATCGTATGTGTGATTTCATGACTGAAGACCAACTGGCCTTTTACAAGGGACAGATCGAGCGCCAGATCCTCGAACTCGAAGATCGCCTCAACTCCCAGGCCAGCCAGGCCATCGCCACCGATACCAACGAGATGGCTGATGAAATTGACCGTGCCAGCATCGAGGAAGCCCGTCGTCTGGAGCTGAACCGCATCGAGCATGACAAGCTGCATCTGCGCAAGCTGCGTGGTGCCCTCAAGCGCATCAGCGAAGGGGATTTCGGCTACTGCGAATCCTGCGGTGACGAGATCTCCCTCAAGCGGCTGCAGGCTCGTCCCGAGTCCCGCTTCTGCGTTGAATGCCAGAGCACCAAGGAGTTCAACGATACCCACGTGTATCGTCGCGTCGCCTGACGCCTCGCTGCCTGCTCACATTCGTACGGCGAGCGTCGCCAGCGGGGTGGGCATGCAGGTGACAATGAGGACACCAGGCTGCTCACCCTGGCGGATCACGGCTACGCAGCAAGAGAGTGACAAGTTCTGTTAGACTCCGGGCAAGCCCGGAATCTACAGGAGAGCAGAGAGTGAAATGGTTCCTCAAACTGTGCTTGTGTCTGCCGTTGCTGGCACAAGCACAGACCCTCACGGTCAAGGTTCCCAGCCGGCCGATCAACGACCTCGACAAAGAGTACCAGCTCAAGCTGCTGGAACTGGCGCTGACCCATGCCGGCCAGCCGTTTCGCATCAAGCAGGTCGAACTCAATCTCAACCAGTACAGCCTGCAGCAACAGCTGAGCAAGGGCCAAACCATCAATGTGTTCTGGATGGGCACCTCCAGCGCCCTCGAATCCTCGCTCATCGCCGTGCCGATCCCGCTGTTTCGCGGGCTGGAAGGGCTGCGGCTCTCCTTCATCCATGCCGATGCCCAGGAGAAGTTCAACCAGATCAACTCGCTGGCCGATCTCAAGCAGCTGAAGGCGGCGCAAGGGGTGGGCTGGGCCGACAACAAGATCCTGGAGAACGCCGGCATCCCCACCTACTCAGGGCGCTACAGCAACCTGTTTCGGCTGATCAACGACGGTGACAAGCTGGACTTTTTCCCGCGCAACCTGGTGGAGATCTTCGCCGAGCGCAGCGAGCTGGTGGCGCAATATCCCAACCTGGTCATCGATCAGCACCTGTTGATCCGCTACCCCTTCGCCGAGTTCTTCTTCGTCAGCCCGGAATCCCCCAAGCTGGCCAAGGCGATCCAGACCGGCCTTGAGCGGGCCTATGCCGACGGCAGCTTCATGAAGTTCTTTCGGGAGAACCCCAAGATCCGCGAGGCCCTGGCCAGCGCCAATCTCGATCGGCGGGTCACCATCTCCCTGCCCAATCCCGACATGACACCGTTGCTAAAATCCATTCCGGCCCAATATTGGGAGTATCCCCCGCAGGGATAAGAGTCGGCCACCTCAACCGGGGTGGCACCCACGGCGCGCCAGGGAGGTGCCATGAAGGGAATCGAGGAGTGGTTTGAACTGTACGGCCAGAGCCACCGGCACCCGGTCAATGTGGCGATCCACAAGCTGGCGGTGCCCGGCATCTATCTCTGCGCCCTGGCCCTGCTCTGGTGCCTGCCGGCCGGGCCGATGCCGCCGTCGCTCAACTGGGCCGCGCTGGCGGCCATTCCGGTGCTGGCCTTCTACCTGCGGCTGTCGTTTGCGCTGTTTGTGGGCATGACGGTGCTGACCGCGCTGGGGCTGGTCATTTGCCACAGCTGGCAAGGCCCCTTGCTGTGGCCGGCGCTGGCCGGGTTCGTGCTGCTCTGGATAGCCCAGTTCGTCGGTCACAAGATCGAGGGCAAGCGCCCCTCCTTCCTCACCGACCTACAGTTTTTGCTGATCGGCCCCGCCTGGGTGCTGGCCAGCCTCTATCGTCGTTTGGGCATTCCCTACTGAGGGAAGCCAACAGGAGAGACCATGAGACATTCTCAGAACCTAGCTCGCGCCCTGCTGCTGCTGGGCGCACTGATTGCCGGCCCGGCGCTGGCCGACAAGGCCGACCCCGTCGGCGAGGTGAGCACCGCCTTCAAGCTGTTTGGCCCCAACCACAAGATCCTGGTGGAGGCGTTCGACGATCCCCGCATCGACGGCGTCGCCTGCTACCTGGCGCGCCCCAAGACCGGCGGCGTCAAGGGCGGACTCGGGCTGGCGGAAGATCCCTCCCACGCCTCCCTCTCGTGCCACCAGATTGGCCCCATCACCCTGCCCGCCAAGTTGAAGGCGGGGGAAGAGGTATTCGACGTCAGCACCTCGCTGGTGTTCAAGGAGCAGAAAGTGGTGCGCTTTTACGATCAAAAGCGCAACGCGCTGGTCTATCTGACTTACAGCACCAAGCTGGTGGATGGCTCTTACAAGAGTGCGGTCAGCGCCGTGCCCATCATGCCGTGGGGCTGAATCCCCACCATTTATCCCGTGATGACGACCAACATTTGTTGTAATTTAACCACATCATTATCTGCGGAGAGCGCACCATGAGAGTCGCCGTTTTCAGTACCAAGAGCTACGACAAAGAGCACTTCAATCAGGCCAACAGCCAGTACGGTTATGAACTGGAGTTCTTCGACGTGCGGCTGGAGGCCAAGACTGCCCGGCTGGCCCACGGCTTCCCCGTGGTGTGCCTGTTCGTCAACGACGATGCCGACCGTGAGGTGCTGACCGAGCTGGCCACCAACGGCACCAAGGTGATCGCCCTGCGCTGCGCCGGCTACAACAACGTGGATCTGGCCGCTGCCAAGGAGCTGGGGCTGAAGGTGGTGCGAGTGCCCGCCTATTCCCCGGAAGCGGTCGCCGAGCACGCGGTGGGCCTGATGATGACCCTCAACCGTCGCATCCACAAAGCCTATCAGCGCACCCGGGACGCCAACTTCTCGCTGGAAGGGCTGGTCGGCTTCAACATGCACGGTCGCACCGCCGGCATCATCGGCACCGGCAAGATAGGCATCGCCACCCTGCGCATCCTCAAGGGCTTCGGCATGCGCCTGCTGGTGAGCGATCCCTATCCGAACCAGGCGGCCATCGATCTCGGTGCAGAGTACGTGGATCTCGATACCCTGTTCCGCCAGTCCGACGTCATCAGCCTGCACTGCCCGCTGTTCAAGGAGAACTACCACCTGCTGAACAAGGAGGCGTTCGCCAAGATGAAGGACGGGGTGATGATCATCAACACCAGCCGGGGCGGCCTGCTCGACTCCAACGCCGCCATCGAGGCGCTCAAGACCGCCCGCATCGGCGCGCTGGGGCTGGACGTCTACGAGGAAGAAGAAGATCTCTTCTTCGCCGACAAGTCCAACGAGGTGATCACCGATGACGTGTTCCGCCGCCTGTCGGCCTGCCACAATGTGCTGTTCACCGGTCACCAGGCCTTCCTGACCCGCGAGGCGCTGCACGCCATCGCCGACACCACCCTCAGCAACATCCGCGCCATCGACAGCCAGGGTCGCTGTGACAACGAGGTGGAGTAAACCACCGCGCAATAAGCGAGGCGCCGGGTTGTGAGACCCGGCGCCTTCGGGTAGGCTACCAGCCCTTTTTTGCTCAGGAGTCTGGCTGCCCATGTTTATCGGATTTGATTACGGTACCTCCAACTGTGCCGTCGCCGTGATGGAACAAGGCAGCCCCAGGCTGCTGAACCTGAGCGGTGCCCACTACCTTCCCTCCACCCTGCATGCCCCTCACCGGGATGCCATCGCCGGCCTGCTGGCAGAAGGGCTGGCACCCGCCCAGCAGAGCGAGTACCTCAAGCTGCGCGGCCCCGTGGTCACCCGGGCCCAGGCGGTACGCCGCCAGATGCGTGAAGAGGGGCTGATCGACGAACTGAGCTTCGGCGCCGCGGCGCTGGAGCGCTATCTGGAAGAGCCGGACGACGGCTACTACCTCAAGTCGCCGAAATCCTTCCTCGGCGCCTATGGCCTCAAGGCACCGCAGATCGCCCTGTTCGAAGACATCGTCTGCGCCATGATGCTGCACGTGCGGCGCGAGGCGGAGCAGCAGCTCGGCGCGCCGATCCGCCAGGCCGTGGTCGGTCGCCCGGTCAACTTCCAGGGACTGGCGGGGGAAGAGAGCAACCGTCAGGCCATCGCCATCCTGAGCGAGGCGGCCCGCCTCGCCGGGTTCGAACAGGTGGAGTTTCTCTATGAGCCGGTAGCGGCCGGCTTCGAATTCGAGGCCCGCCTGACCGAGGATGCGGTGGTGCTGGTGGTGGACATCGGCGGCGGCACCACCGACTGCTCGGTGCTGCGGATGGGCCCGAGTCACCGCGACAGGCTCGATCGCGACGGCGATCTGCTCGGCCACAGCGGCCAGCGCATCGGCGGCAACGACTTCGACATCCGGCTGACGGTGGAGGGCATGATGCCGCTGCTCGGCATGCACGAGACCCTCAAGACCGGCAAGCCGCTGCCCCACCCGCTGTTCTGGGACGCCGCCGCCATCAACGACGTCAGCGCCCAGAGCCGCTTCTACAGTCTGGAGACCGCCCGCCAGCTGCAGGATCTGCAACTCGACAGCCAGCCCGGCAGCAAGCTGGGCCGCCTCGCCAGCCTGCGCGCTCACAAGCTGAGCCACCAGCTGGTGTGGCGCGCCGAGCAGGGCAAGATCGCCCTCTCGACGCAGGAGTACAATCACCAATCGCTGAGCGAGCTGGAAAAAGGGCTGGAGGCGGAGCTGACCCGCGAACAGCTGGCCAATGCCTCTGCTCTGCTGCTGGAGAAGATTGGCGAACTGATGGATGAAGCCATCGCCGCCGCCGGCGTGCAGCCGGATCGGGTCTTCATCACCGGCGGCAGCGCCCGCTCCCCGCTGATCCAGGCCTTCATCCGCCAGAAGCTGCCCCAAGTGCCGCTGGAAGGGGGTGATGACTTCGGCTCGGTCGCCTCCGGCCTGGCCCGTTACGCCGAGCGGCTGTTTGGCACCGGTCAACCCACCCCGATCTGACCCAAGTGCAGCCAGGCATGGGGGCTGTGTTGCCATTTAACGACACAGGCCCCACCCACAGGGCGACAGAAGCAGTCGGGGGCGCTCCCCCTCGCCCTGCCTGAGGGCGCGCACAGAGGGTATGCTTGTCACTCCCACTACCGGAGCCCTTTCATGCCCAGATTCTTGCTACTGCTGCTCGCCCTGCTTCTGCTCAGCGCCTGCAGCAGTACTCCCCGCTTCGCCTCGCAAGACCTGCAGCACCACCACTGGGTGCTCGACAAGCTGGATGGCCAGCCCGTTGCCGCGCCGCGAGACAACCCGCCCGATTTCGAGATAGGTGAGCACTTCACCGTCAACGGCATCGCCGGTTGCAACCGCTACTTCGGTCAGGGCCACCTCGAGGGGAACAAGTTCTGGGTGACCAGTCTGGGCAGCACCGAGATGGCCTGTCTGGCCCCGCTCGATGCGGTGGAGCAGGCGGTGCTGACCACCCTTACCGAAGGGGCCACCCTGGACGGTACTACCCAGACCCTGATCCTGCAGGGCAAACGGCATCGTTTGGAATACACCCTGCGCGACTGGGTGCTCTAGGGCTCACAAACCGGCATCACAAACAGGAACATGTGCCCCGCCTGTGGCACAATATGAGGCAGTGCTCGCAATGGAGGCTGCCTCAGCCATGTCGATGGACCGTCTGTTTGACAAGATCAAACAACTCCCCACTATCCCGCAACTGCTGCATGAGTTGATGCAGAGCTTCAGCGATGAAAATGCCCGCATCGACGAGATTGCGGCCAAGATAGCCATGGATCAGGTGATCAGCGTCAAGGTGCTGAGAATGGCCAACTCGGCCGCCCTGCGCCGTGGCAACGAAGTCACTTCCATCGAACAGGCGGTGATCCGCCTCGGTTTCAACCGGCTGCGATCTGTGGTGGTCGCCTCCGGCATCATCGGCAGCTTCAAGGCGCCTCCCAGCTTCGACAAGAACAAGTTCTGGACCGAGACCTTCCAGGTCGCCACCATCGCCAAGACCCTGGCTCAGGAGGCCAAGGTGCTCGACCCCGAGACCGCCTTTACCTGCGCCCTCATCCACAATATCGGCGAACTGCTGATCCAGAGCACCTTGCCGGAAGAGGCGGAGCTCATCAATCTGGCGATCCAGAAAGGGAGCAGCCGGGTCGAGGCCCAACGCGAGATGCTGGGGTACGACTACGCTCAGCTCGGCGCCGAGCTAGCACGGCGCTGGAACCTCTCCGAGGCCTTCGTCGACGCCATCTCCCAGCAGCTGGATCCCCTCTCCCACGACCCGGTCAGCAAGGAGGCAGTGCTGATCCGCCTGGCGGTCTTCATCTCCTTCGCCTGGAACGCGGGAGTGCCGGCCCAGGCCATCATCGCCCGCTTTCCCAAGCCACTGGCCGACCAGCTGGGGCTGGATCCCAAGTCGCTCGCAGGCCAGCTCGAAACCTTGCATGAACAGGGCAATGCCCTCGCCGATCTTCTGACTCAATAAGCATCATGACCCATCCATTTCTGTTTCATCCCCAGGTGGCGCCCTGGTTCAAAGAGAGCGCCGATGCCCTGCAACTGACCCTGTTCAGCGAGCTGGATGCCCCGATCCGCGAGGTGTGGCTGCGCCACGAGCCGGACAACGAGGAGTACCTGATCCCGATGACGGCGGTCTCCACCCGCGACCGGCTGCAGGTATGGCAGGCGACCCTGCCGCTCATCAAGGGACAGGACATTCACCTCTACTGCTTCAAGTGTCTCACCGATGAGGAGCAGTGGTGGCTGCACGGGGCCGGCGTCAGTGCCGCCATGCCGCCGCGCGAGCAGCATTTTCGCTTCAACAGCCTGCACCAGCCACCGGCCTGGGTGCAGGACCAGGTGTTCTACCAGATCTTCCCCGATCGCTTCTGCAACGGTGACCCGTCGCTGAGCGTCAAGCATCACGAGTACGAGTACCGTGGCAAGGCGGTGATCAGCAAGGCGTGGGGCGAGCCGGTCAGCCGCCACGAAGAGGGCCACGGCGCCTGCGAATTCTACGGTGGCGACCTGGCGGGCATCGACGCCAAGCTGCACTACCTGCAATCTCTCGGGGTGACGGCGCTCTATCTCAACCCCATCTTCGATTCGCCGAGCAACCACAAATACGACACTCAGGACTACTTCAAGGTGGATGCGCACCTCGGCACCAACGCCCAGTTTGCCGAGCTGACCCGCAACCTGCACCAGCGCGGCATGAAGATCATCCTGGATGCGGTGGTCAACCACACCTCCACCGAGCACCCTTGGTTCTGCCCGCCGCTGGGAGCCCAGAGCAACCCGGACTCACCGTGGCGCAGCTTCTACACCTTTGACAACGAAGGGGATTATGTCAGCTGGAAGGGCATCCGCAGCCTGCCCAAGCTCGACTTCTCCAGCGAACAGGTGCAGGACGCCGTCTACCGCGCCGACGACGCCATCCTGCGTTACTGGATGCGTGCCCCCTACCAGATCGACGGCTGGCGCTTCGACGTCATCCACATGCTGGGGGAGCGCGGCACTGCCGAGGGCAACCGCGGCCACGTGCGCGCCATTCGCGGCGCGGTGAAGCAGGAGAACCCGGACGCCTACGTGCTGGGCGAGCACTTCTTCGAGGCGAGCCAGTGGCTGCAGGGGGATCAGGAGGACGGCGCCATGAACTACTACGGCTTCGCCCATCCGATCCGCGCTTTCCTGGCGGGGCAGGACATCGCCTACCACCCCATCAAGATCAGCGCCGAAGAGCTGGATCGCTGGCTCAAGCTGGCGCGAGCCCACATCCCGTTCAAGAACCAGCTGGCCCAGTTCAACCTGCTGGACAGCCACGACACAGCCCGCTTCCTCCACCTGCTGGGGGAGGACAAACAGCGGATGCAGCTCGCGGCCACCCTGCTGCTCACTTACATCGGCGTGCCGTCCATCTACTACGGTGATGAAGTGGGGCTCTCTGGCGGCAACGATCCGGACTGCCGTCGCTGCTTCCCGTGGGAGACCACCGCCTGGGATCACGTACTGCACGACCACTACCGCCGGTTGATCCAGATCCGCCGGCAGCGTCCGGCCCTGCGTCGCGGCGACATTCAGACCCTCTATGCCGGCCCGCACAGCTATGTGTTTGCCCGTACCCTGCAAAGCGATCAGGTGGTGGTAGCCTGCAACCGTCACCCCAGCGAGCCGCGCACCATCAGCCTGCCCCTGTGGCAGACCGCGAGCCCCGCCAGCCGCTTCACCGACGCCTTCAACGGCGACAAATTCGAAGTGGTACAGGGCGAGGTGCAGCTCACCATCCCCGCCAACTCGGCCAGAGTGCTGCTCTCCAGCTGACTATAGGGGAATATCTACTTGAAAGGTGGAAACATTCCCGCCCCCACCTCACTTTTCCATTTGATAGACCTGTATATACAGGTCTATCTGTGATAGTAGACCAAAATCGTACTTCACAAGGTCATGCTAAACAGAGATTGCCGGCCTCTGTTTGAGACTACTTATTAAGCATGACTGAAAATTTCAACATTATCGTATGTTATTCCATCAAGCCTGATTGAATTAAGTATCTCTTTATAAAAACTGGATGCAATAATCAGATTTTTTATATGCATGCCTTTAATTTCCTTAAAATTGTGGACTTTTAAGTTAACACCAGGAATCATGAGCCCAGCCTTATTTTCGTCCCCGTCAACCACAAAAATTTTTGTATTGCAAAGAATATCTTTCTCTATTCCGTTCAATAGGATTACCGATGCAGAACCAGCGCCCCACCAAACTATCTTATCTTTTCCTCTGAGAAAATCGTGAACCCTCTGCCGCAAGGATTCACAATATCTCTTAATGTCAACCAATCTTGAAAGATAGTCAGGCTTGTCAAAAACCACATCAATCTCACTATATTTAGCATTATCTTTTTTTGCCAAAACAATTCTGAGGTTATCAGAATCGATACAGTAATCTATTATTTTTAAATTGTTTCTGCGAGATAAAAGTCGCATGAAATAGATATTGTAATAGAAAAGATGCTGAACATGAAAACCACCAAAATCTGGTACTTCAATTACTATCTTACCACTATCTTTCAAGGTATCTGACATTAACTTGAAGATCGAAAATGGATCTTCAAAATGTTCAAAAACATGCATTAAATAGTACCCATCTATTTTTTTATTTGCATGAGATGCGTCAAAATAACCTTTTGTTACATTTAATCCTAAGGCCTTTGCACTATCAGCTTGAGGCCCCGGCTCAATCCCCCTAACCTTATGAAAACCAATCTCACCCAGTTTTGTGAGAAGATATCCTTCTGAACAACCTACCTCTAGTATTTCATCATCACAACTAAAATAGCGTCTAATAGTATTAATTACACCATCGTATTTGGTTATACCGATATTATTAAGAGGAGATATGTATAAATAATTATCGTATATCTCTGTCAACTCTTCTGAGGATAATTTTTTTGATGCAAATCCGAGCAAACAATCCTTGCAAACACTGACTTGCATTTCTGCTACCTTGACAGGAAATTCACCAGAATACGCAGACAAAACGGTTGGCATTTTTCGCTCAAGGAATACTGATGTATTATCACTGTAGCAATATGGACACTTCATAACTTTTTCCTTAAATCATAGTCAAGGTCAATAACATTATATTTTCATGTCACATAAAACATGCCATGTTTGATAAATGATCTGATATCTGAACACTACCATCCCACAAGTTACATGAATACTAATGAATTTTTATCCTGTATGTACATCATCAGAAACACGAAGTAACACCCCAGCATCAAGCAATAATCTTGCGAGTGGCTCTATTCGCCAAAATGGTACATCAATCACCTCAGCGATCTCAAAAAGGGTTAATTCCCCATCACTATAGGCCAATAAATTCATCATATCTCGGATATGTTCACCCGAGTTACGCATCGAAAGATTAGGATAAAGACCACGTTTACCGAGCTGGGGCTCCCCTAGCACCGCAACCTTGTATCTTTGATCCAGCTCCAAACATTCAATAGCTCGCCGCAGAGCAAAAAAACTGTCAGCTAGGCCAGATGGCGTGACAAGCGACATATCATCCAGTGATGTATGATATTCAGCATAACAGCCATACTTACTACGCATTATAGTTGTAACAGGCAAGTCAATTCCTGGTGCACACAGCTGGCGTTCATTCGAACCTCTATCAAGATAACTATATTGTATAAAATCAGGGGCGATATGATGCAACACATGACGACCTATACGATCAACTAAAGAATTACCCTGCCGAGATGGCAAAAAGGAGTAACACCGCTCGTCTCCCATGCAGGTCAGGTTAAAACCAGCTACTGTATGTTTTTTTAAATGTTCTAAATGACGCGATAGATAAACTATTGCCCCTAATGTTTCTGGAACAAGCATTAGCCGATAGCTATAACGACGCCGAGGTAATGAGGCTAGCCAAGCCATCAGGAAGACCCCAATACCAGGGCCAGATAGCTCATTGTTGGCCATAGATGGATGGCAAATATAGCTGGATAACAGAACCTCCTGCTGGCTATCTCCTGGCAACACCCACTCAGCATAGGTAAGTGAACCAGGCTGCAAACTTGCATCGATTACAACCTCATAGTTTCCTTCCGGTAGCGCCTCTCGCACTTTATGCGGTAAACAGAAACCCCAGCGACGGTGATAATAAGAAGTAACATAGGGGATGGCATCCGGTAATTCAGGCAATGAATACAAGTGGGACTGTAGTTCAGCCAAGGAGAGAGTACAGCGCACTGGCTCTGAATACCCCACCAGATGCAAGTTACTATCATTGAAGTCAACCACCTTGTGTCCGTCGGGACCTATGATATATGCCGCTCTGACATTCCACTCATCCGGCACAGTCCAATCAAAAAATGTGCTTCCGCTAGCAACTTCATGAATCTGCAGTTCAGGTAAACAATGCTCGCGAAACAGGGCTAATGTTTTCCTCACGCCATCACCAGTCAAACTGCGATTGAGCGGAAATAACAGGGTCAATAAATGATGTAATTGCTCGCCAAGTTGAGTCTGATCGTCCCAGTCCGTTGGCAAATAACCAATCATTTTTTTAGATATCATGTGGCTTCCTCAATCAACTCAACAATATTTCTAAATGGGTTCAAGTAAAATTAGATATAGGCACCACCAACCGTGATGGCCGCCTAACGAGATCCTAAAGAAGCTGGCACAGTTCCCTCCATCGGACGATCCACTCCGGCTTGCAGACTACCTGACAGGCAATGTGGTTGATAACGTAGCACTGAGTCTTGAGTAGCAGCACCTCTGGGCTCTCTTAACCTGTCGGGGCGGCCTGTTCGTAACACAAACCATGCTCGTCTTGCTGCTCTTCCACCGCCATAAAGAAGCGGCTCACCCCCCAACTCGTAACAGCAATAGGCAGCCCCAAAGGCGACCACCAGTCCAACACGCTCAAACTGCATGGGGCTCCCCTCCCGCCCGGATCAGGGCATATGGCGCTACCGCCAGCAACTCGCTAGCAGCAATCATAAAGTCGTGGCACGAGACAGCCCAGACCGGCACCCGATGGCACAACGCTTGGCGCCAGGCCCCACGCTCCTGCAATAAGGCCACCAGCCGGGAAAGGTCAATCTCGCTGGCCAGCGACAGGTCGCGCACATAGTAATCCGCCAGCCACTCCCGCACCCGCCCGTCGACTCGCACTTGACCCACAAACGTTTTGTGATAGCGATAGGATACGACCAATCTCTGCTCTACATAGTGAGTAAAGGTGGTACTAGGGGGGCAACCCAACCCCATCAGCCAACCATCCTGCTCCGCCAGCCAGCCAAATGGGCTCTCCTGACCGAAACAATCGTGGCACTCCCGGGCTACCAGCGCAGGCCCCTGCGGACCGCTGATCGCAATGCTGAAGACGGGATCTCGCGTGCGCACCACTCCTTCACGCTGGCGGAACAGCTCCGTCATCAAGCCCACCTTGCTCGGGGTCTGCACAGGGTCGAAGCACTCGTCCGCCATCGGGCTGTAGCTGAAGGTCGGCACCAGCAGGTGCCCGCCCAGCCACTGCTCGAGGCATGTCCAGAAGGCCGCGATACCCGCAGCGTTGCCCATGCCGGCAAACTGGGCCACCACCATGGCATCCGAGTGCACCATCAGGGCGCCGCCTCGAGGGATCCCCAGCTCTGTCAGCGCATGCTCGAGCGCCAGCTTCACACTACTACCCCTTTGCTCTGCAGGGCTTGCTGGATGTTGGCCAGACTCTTCAACTCGACCAGCTCGTTCGGCTCGAAACGCACGCCATAGTGCTGTTCGACCAGCAGCAGCAGGTTGAAGTGACCCAGAGAATCCCACTCGGGAAAGCTGCCGAGGGCAGACTGTGCGTTAACGCTGGCCTGGGGGAACTGCTGGCGAGCCAGCGCGATAAGGTCATTCATGGGCGTAGAACTCCAAAAATGGGAGAGAAAGAGAGCAGAGATCTAGACTGAGGAACACCTCGTCCGTCAGCGGTATCAATCCCGCTGGAATGGTTATCGGCCGGGTTGGCAGATTCACCAGAAAATCCCGTGCTGGCAAGTTGCGTTCCGTAGTAACCAAACTAATGACCAGCTCGGTCACGTTCTGCGCTAGCAATCGATCAACCAGTTGTGCCAGCAACCAGTATTCAAAGCCGCGCCCCAGTACCCGGCAGCTGATGGTCAGGGTATCCAGCAGCGCCCTGCCCTCATCGAGCGGGCGCACCACCAGCAGCGCCGTCATGCCATGATCGGCGAACCGGTCTCGCAAATTGGCCAGCCAGACCTCACAGCCCTCGGTGGCCAGCCGGGCCAGCTCCGCCGCCTGATAGCGGCGGCCGGAAAGGTTGAACTGATTGGTCTTCTGACTGAGCTGTTCGGCTCGCAACTGGTTGCCCGGGGAGAGCGGCTGCCAGTCGGCCTGCAGCGTCAATTGCCGCAGGAAGGCGTGCTCATCACCCAGTTGCCGGCGCACCGCCTCGGCCTCGGCCTGGGCCTGATAGGAGTGCTGCCGCAGGCCGTCATCCCGGCTCTGGTGGCGACTGCACAGGGTCGGCAGCGTCAGCAGGGCATCCGGCCAGCTCCAGAGATCGGCCGGCGGGGTCATCACCATCACCTCGGAGCAGTTGGCCCGCACCTCGGCCCGTTCCAGCTCGCTGTCATCCCAGAAGACCAGGCTGTCCAGCCCGACATTGAGGCGGGCTGCCAGCCGCCGCAGCCCCTGGGATTTTGGCTCCCAGCCGATCTCGGCGGCGGCGATCTGTGCCCGTGTCAGCACCATGCCCGGATGCGCGTCAAACAGCCGCCACACATCGTCCGCCAGATTCTTGGAGCAGAGCGCCAGCACTATGCCCTGCCCGTGCCAATAGCTGGCCGCCTGCTGGAAGGCCTGGTAGAGCCGGCCCATCCCGTCCTGTCCCAGCAGGACGCCGCCGACACCGTCTTCGCCGACCACGCCGCCCCACAGGGTATTGTCGCAGTCGAGCACCAGCACCTTGTGGGCGGGTTGCTGCAACCGCTGCAGCAAGGGGAGAATCCACTGCGCCAGGCTGGCCAGACCGGCCATGGAGAAGGGGCAGGACATCAGATAGAGGTTGCGCCGATCGAAGCAGTGCTGGCGGCCATACTGTTGCAGCCAGAGCGGCAGGTGCAGGTCGTCCAGGCCGGGTTGCTGCAGGCGCAGGCGGGCCATCTGCTGTTCGAACGCACTGGCCAGCGCGGCGAGCACGGCAGGGGCCGGGCCATAAACAGAGAGCGGCGCATGGCTGCAGGCCCCCACCAGCAGGTGATCCTGCGGGCGGCGCTGCAGATGCTGCAACAGGGGCTGGCAGAGCGCGTCGACGAAGGCCACAACCGCCAGCTGCTGATCGTCCTGCGCCAGACGGCCCCACTCCTGCAGGGTCCGGGCAGGCACCAGATCTTCCCACAGCCAGATGATGATGTGGGTCCCGGCCGCGGCATCGGCGCTCTGGTGCATCAGGGTCTGCAACCACTGGCCATGGGGAGCCACCTGCACTTCGCCGTATTCAGCCAGGGGTCGCCAGGCGAGGTTGCCCGGCATCAAGAACGAACTGCCACTGAGATGAAGCATGGTCATGACCTTCTCCGCTGCGCTACCGGAACCATCCCGGCGACCGACAAATGGGATGATCGTGTTTGATCTTCATGAAAAACAAAAGCTTTTTTGGCCGTATTCAGTAGTTGATGCTGACGTAGGGTACCTCGTCCACCTGCCACTGCTGCTTGAGGTAGACGGTCAGCACGAAGAAGAAGTTGGCCAGCAAGTTGGCGAACCGATAGAGGATGGGGTCGAAGCGCACCCCGCTCTCCTCCAGCCGCACCAGCAGCCGCACCACCTTCTTGCTGCCGCAGCGGCACAGATGCAGGGTCGGGATCGGCTGCGGCCCTTGCGGCAGCACGAAACCGGTGACCCGGCCGCGGCTCGCCTCGTTGTAGTGATCGTAACGCCCCTTCAGCCACGCCAGATCCTCCTCGAAGATGCCGAGCCTGCCGCGCACCGAGCCGTTGAGGTTGTAGATAAGCCGCTGCAGCGCGGCGAGATCCGCCTGCATGGGCGCAATCTCGGCATCCGGAGCCAGGTGTGACAACGCGGCGCCCACCTGGCAGCAGAGCTCGTCGGTGGCGATCTCGTAGTCACACTGGAACTGGGTTTCGAAGATGAAGGGGTAGCAAAGCTCGCGCTTGTCTCTGGGCTTTTTCGGGTTCATGGGCTGGCCGGATCGGGAAAAAGGCCAGTTTGCCAGCCCCCGCAGGAGCTGGCAAACGGCCGGTCATGGTCCTCGATTCAAAACGGTTCAGACGCTTTTGCTGCTGGCATCCGTCGCCGGCTGGAACTGGCCGATCATCCGCAGCGCATCCAGCATCCGCTGGTTGAAGCTGGTGAAGCTGCCCACCTGGGCCGGATCGCTCTGGCCACGGGCCGCCAGCACCGCCGGCGTCAACGCCTGCTGCTGGGATGCCGGCAGCAGAGAATCCGCTTGCTGCTGCACCTGATCCAGCTTGGGCAGGTAGTCCGCCAGCGGCTTGAGCATCTCCTGCAGAGAGTGCGCCCCCTGATAGGTCTGGCTCAGCTTGAGGCTCTGCTTGAGCTTGAGCGAATAGGAGGCCAGCTGGCTATCATCCAGCTTCAGCTCGCCCGCCTTCTTCAACAGGTCGTCGAAATTGCCGGAGAAGAAGTTGCCGGCCAGATCGTCGATCCCCTTGACCAGCTTGCCGATAGAGTCCATCTCCTCGCTGCTCAGGTTGCCCTCCAGCGAGAAGCTGAAGCTCTGGCTCGACTTGAGGCTGAACTGGCTGCCGCTGTCATCCTTCTGGGACTTGGTCTGCCAGCTGTCGTTGAAACGCAGCACCACCTTGTCGCCATCCTTGGTCTGGATCTCCAGCGAGCCCTGCTGGCGGCTGGCCATCTCGGCCTGGCCCATGTCGGTGGTGGAGACCTTGCCGAAGAACTCCTTCTCGAACTGATCGAGCCCCTCCTGGATCAGCTTGTAGCTCTGATCCATGCCGGTCTTGATGTCTTCGTTGTCCGCCCAGTCGCCGAGCTGCTTCCTGGCATCGCCAAAGCCCTTGTCCACTCCCTTACGGGCCTGCTCCATCATGCCGGTCAGGCTGTCGTCCGACTTGCCGTCGGCCCGGGCAGCCCCCAGCCGGCCGGTGACAAACTGCAGTACGTTGTCGGCCACCGACTGAAAGTCGAACAGGGTATCCGGGGTCACCGCCTCCGGCTGATCCTGCGCCTTGGGCGCCTTGTAGCCCTGGCCATTGATCTCCAGCGCGAACTGCAGCGCCTGCTGCACCAGCACCTGCGCCCATTTCGGCGCCTTGTGCAACGAGACTTCATCCCCGTTGTTTACCGGCTTCGAGTCCGCCTGCTGGGGCGATTTGGGAGCAACACCCACTCCCTTGGGTTGGGCCGCGCCCACTCCGTCGATCTGCATAATGTGTCCTCCCACCATGCCTGTAGATCAGCTATCGGCCTGACTGCACACTTCTTGACCACAAAATGCTGGACAATCTGCGGCGGCCTTTTAAAATCGGGCCCCTTTGGGTGGCTGCAGGCTTCCCCCGATTTCGACCCGGCCAGACCGGTGTGCATGTGAGGTAAATCATGACCCAATCCCAGCAGGTTTCCGCCGACCCGGCGCCCCTTCGAACCCCGGCCGACTACCAGGCCCAGCTCGACGAGAAGCGCGAGCGCCTCTGCGGGTTGTTTGCCGATTTCACCCTGCCTGCGCTGGAAGTGCACGCCTCCCCCGCCGAACACTACCGGATGCGCGCCGAGTTTCGCATCTGGCACGACGGTGACGACCTGTATCACTGCATGTATGCGCCGGCTACCAAGGAGATCATCCGGGTCGATCAGTTCCCCACCGCCAGCCGCCTCATCAACCAGCTGATGCCGGTGCTGCTGGAGGGGCTGCGCCCGCACCCCGTGCTGCGTCGCAAGCTGTTCCAGATCGACTACCTCTCCACCCAGTCCGGCCAGATCTGCGTCAGCCTGCTCTACCACCGCAAGCTGGAGAGCGAGTGGCAGCAGGCCGCCGAAGCGCTGCAGGCCGACCTGCGGGCCAAGGGATTCGAGCTGCAGCTGATTGGCCGTGCCCACAAGCAGAAGATCTGCCTGGGGGAGGTGTTCGTCATCGAACGGTTGAATGTGCAGGGCCGCGAGCTGGTCTACAAGCAGGTGGAGAACAGCTTCACCCAGCCCAACGCCGCCATCAACGAACAGATGCTGGGCTGGGCGCTGGACGTGACCAAGGGGAGCGAGGGCGACCTGCTGGAGCTCTACTGCGGCAACGGCAACTTCTCCATCGCCCTGGCGCAGAACTTCCGCAAAGTGCTGGCCACCGAGATCGCCAAGCCGAGCGTGGACTCCGCCCAGTTCAACATCGCCGCCAACGGCGTCGACAACCTGATCATCCTGCGCATGTCAGCCGAGGAGTTCACCATGGCGATGCGCGGCGAGCGGGAGTTCAACCGCCTCAAGGGGGTGGATCTCGGCGCTTACCAGTGCAACACCATCTTCGTCGACCCGCCCCGGGCCGGCCTCGACGACGCCACCGTCAAGCTGGTGCAGGATTACGACAACATCCTCTACATCTCCTGCAACCCCGAGACCCTGCAGGCCAACATGGCGGTGCTCGGCGAAACCCACGAGATCGCCCGCTTCGCCCTGTTCGATCAGTTCCCCTGGACTCACCATATGGAAGCCGGCGTCTATCTCAAGCGCAAAGTGAGCTGATGTCACAGGGGAGAGCACGTCGCCCTGTCCGAACCACTTCCCCCTGGGTTCACGACATGGAAGCCGGCGTCTATCTCAAGCGCAAGGCGGGTTGATGCCGCCGGGGTACAGCTCCCCGCTCGACCAGCAAAACAAGACAGGGCCCGCGGGCCCTGTTTGATTATTTAACCCTGTGCATGGGGCAGCCGGAGCCGCTATGCTGGCGGCACGCGCATCCGCGCCACAGTCTGGGTGTCATGCCACCATGCAACGCATTCTTTTTGTTGAAGATGATCCCGAGATAGGCCAGCTCATCAGCAGCTGGCTGGCCCGCCACGACATGGAAGTGCTGCTGGAGCCGAGAGGCGATCTGGCGCTGGCCAGGGTCGAGGCCGAGCAGCCGGACCTGGTGCTGCTCGACATCATGCTGCCGGGTCAGGATGGTCTCTCCCTGTGCCGGGATCTGCGCCCGCGCTTTGCCGGCCCCATCGTCATGCTCACCTCGCTGGACAGCGACATGAACCAGATCCTGAGCCTGGAGCTGGGCGCCAACGACTACATCCTCAAGACCACGCCGCCCCCCGTGCTGCTGGCCCGGCTGCGGGTCCAGTTCCGCCAGCAGGGGCAACAGGCCCCGCAGCCCGTGGTCGCCAGCACGCCGCCCCAGCGCCTGCAGTTCGGCCGATTGCAGATCGACGGGCCGGGCCGGGACGTGCGCCTCGACGGCGACAGCATTCCGCTCTCCACCGCCGATTTCGATCTCCTGTGGGAACTGGCCTGCCACGCCGGCCAGATCCTGGGGCGGGAGGCGCTGTTTCGCAGCCTGCGCGGTCGCGACTACGACGGCCAGGATCGCAGCATGGACGTGGCCATCTCCCGCCTGCGCCGCAAGCTGGGGGACGACACCAGCAACCCGACCCGCATCAAGACAGTACGCCAGAAGGGCTACCTGCTGGTGCCCCAGGCTTGGGAATAAGCCCCGCCGAATGACCTTGATGCTCCCTTCTCCCCTTGCGGGAGAAGGGTTGGGGATGAGGGGGCAACAAGGCAATGTCCAGACGTAATCCAGGCAAGAGGAGAACCCAATGCGCCGCCTGTTTATCCAGTTCTATCTGCTGCTGATCGGCTGTTTCACCCTGGCCATCCTGCTGGTCGGCATGGTCTATCAGGTCACCGCCGAGCGGGCGGGAGATCGCTATCTGGAGCGGATGATGCAGGGCTCCCTCGGCCTGCTCACCGGTGAGCTGGCCCGCTTGCCGCCGGAGCACTGGCCCGCCCGCATGGCGGAGCAGAGCCGCCAGCTCACCCTGCCGCTACAGATCGGCGCCCTCGCCAACCAGCCGCTGGCCAACGAGGATCAGGCCTTCCTGGAGGCCGGCAACATCGTCATCGTCGAGGAGGATGACACCTTCCTGCAGCGTATTCCGGGCACCGATCAGGTGCTGATCGTCGGCCCCGTCCCCTATCTCTCCTACCTGCACGAGCTGCACTGGGTCGACGTGGGGCTGCTGCTGGTCATCGGTCTCTCGCTGGGACTGCCGATCCTGCTCTGGCTGCGCCCGCACTGGCGCGGCCTGCAGCAGCTCGAACAGACCGCCCGCCGGGTCGGTGACGGCGATCTCTCCTGTCGCACCCGCTTGCCGCCCGGCAGCAGCCTCGGCCGGGTCGGCCGCACCTTCGACCAGATGACCGAGCAGCTGCAGGCCATGCTGGCCAGCCGCAAGCAGCTGACCGACGCCATTGCCCACGAGCTGCGCACCCCGCTGGTGCGGCTGCGCTACCGGCTCGCCATGCTGGATCCGGCGCCCTCGGCCGAGGAGCAGCAGGGGCTGGAGCGGGATCTCGGCGCGCTGGACGCCCTCATCGAGGAGATGCTCACCTACGCCAGACTCGATCGCCCCGAGCTGCCGCTGCAATGCAGCGAGTTGGAGCTCGGCAGCTGGGCCGGCAGCCGCCTCGCCGACTGGCAGGCGCTGCGGCCGGACAAGCGGCTCGACTTCGTGCGCCCGGCCATGGCCCTGCCCTGGCGCGGCGATACTCGCCTGCTGGATCGGGCGCTGGAGAACCTCATAGGCAACGCCCTGCGCCACGCCGCTGGCCGGGTCACCCTCAGCATGGTGCGTCAGCAGGATCACTATCTGCTGGAGGTGGCCGACGACGGCGCCGGTATCGATCCGGCGCTGGCACCGCAGATCTTCGAGCCCTTCGTGCGGCTGGATCAGAGCCGCGACCGACGCACCGGCGGCGCCGGGCTGGGGCTGGCCATCGTACGCAGCATCGCCCGCCACCACGGCGGCGAGGTGCAGCTGCTGCCGAGCAGCTGCGGTGCCCGTTTCTGCCTGATGCTGCCTGTACATTTGGATACAAACCGTCACCAGTCACTCACTGAACCGCAGGTCGAACAGCCCTAGGATGAAGTCATGGAGAAACGCTCCATGTCATCAACCCGAATGAGGAACTGGAATATGAACAAGCTGATCCCCCTGAGCCTGGCTGCTGTCTTCGCCCTGACCTCCGGCTTCACCATGGCTGCCACCCCGACCAAGGCTGCCGCTCCCCAGGCTACCCAGACCAAGGTCGTGAAAAAACACCACAAGGCTGCCCACGCCAAGGCGCCGGCCGTCAAGGTTGCTCCCAAGACCAAGTAATCGACCAACAAGCTTCCCGTAATAAAAAGGGGCCCCGACATGGGGCCCCTTCTGTTTTCTGCGCGCTTGCCTTGGCTCAGCCCAGCATATAGTCCGCCGGCAGGGCGATGCGGGCCACCCCGGATTCCACCGCTGCCAGTGCCACGGCACGGGCGACGCGCGGCAGCAGACGGGCATCCATCGGCTTGGGAATGACGTAGTCCTTGCCGAAGGCCAGCTCGCTGACGCCGGCGGCGGTCAGCACCTCGGCCGGTACCGGCTCTTTGGCCAGACCACGGATCGCCTCGACTGCGGCGATCTTCATGGCATCGTTGATGCGGCTGGCACGGGCGTCGAGGGCGCCGCGGAAGATGAAGGGGAAGCAGAGCACGTTGTTGATCTGGTTCGGATAGTCGGACCGACCGGTACCCATGATGAGATCCCCGCGCACTGCGTGAGCCAGCGCCGGCTTGATCTCGGGGTCCGGGTTGGAGCAGGCGAAGATCACCGGGTTTGGCGCCATCAGCGCCACCGCTTCGGCGGGCAGCACATCCGGACCGGAGACGCCGACGAACACATCCGCCCCGTCGATCACCTCCATCAGAGTGCGCAGGGGGGTGTCGTTGGCGAAGCGCTGCTTGTACTGGTTGAGATCGGTACGGCCGCTGTGGATGACGCCCTGACGATCCAGCATGAAGATGTTGTGGGGCTTGGCACCACACTTGATCAGCAGCTCCATGCAGGCGGTGGCGGCAGCCCCGGCGCCCATGCAGACGATGCGGCTGTCACCAATCTGCTTGCCCTGCACTTCCAGCGCGTTGAGCAGGCCGGCGGCGGTGACGATGGCGGTACCATGCTGATCATCGTGGAACACCGGGATGTCGCAGCGCTCGATCAGCGCCTGCTCGATCTCGAAGCACTCGGGAGCCTTGATGTCTTCCAGGTTGATGCCGCCGAAAGTGTCGGCGATGGCAGCAACGGTGTCGATGAACTGCGTGCTGGTCTCGTGCTTCACTTCGATGTCGATGGCGTCGATGCCGGCAAAGCGCTTGAACAGCAGGGCCTTGCCCTCCATCACCGGCTTGGAGGCCAGCGGCCCCAGATTGCCCAGTCCCAGGATGGCGGTGCCATTGGAGATGACGGCCACCAGGTTGCCCTTGCCGGTGTAACGGTAAGCATCGGCCGGGTTGGCGGCGATCTCGCGCACCGGCTCGGCGACGCCCGGGCTGTAGGCCAGCGCCAGATCGCGGGCGGTCTCGGCGGGCTTGGTGAGGGCGATGGCGATTTTGCCCGGCACGGGCTGGGCATGGTAATCGAGTGCTTGTTGACGAAGATCGTGACGCTGATCGGACATGGGGGACCCCGATACGGTAGTGAATTGAGTGGTGCATTGGCTCGCCCACGGGCGAGGGCTGGGGATCATAAAGAAAACCATCGGGCTTTCACAGAGGAAAGTATCGTCACCCAGCCACTGACAAGCCAGTAATTAGCATGTCATGCCAACCAAGAATACCCATTTAGTTATAGATATGGTTTCACCCCATCACCGGAATGCCGGCTTTCGCCTCCGCCTGTCTGGCGATCGCCTCCGTCATGCCCTGGAAGATGAAGAGGTGGAACGGCAGCATGGCGAGCCAGTAGGCCAGTCCCCAGGCCCCCTGTGGATGCCAGTGGGCCGTCACCTTGAGCCGGGTCAGCCCCGACTCCTCCGGCAGTATGTTGAACTCCAGCCGGCCGACGCCGGGGGCCCGCATGTTGAACAACAGATCCAGCCTGCGCCCCTCGTCCACCCCGAGGATCTGCCAGGAGTCCAGCATGTCCCCCTTCACGAAGCGATCCGGGTTGGTGCGGCCGCGGGTCAGCGCCGGGCCGCCGATCAGGTGATCCATCCATTCGCGCACCACCCACAGCTGGTTCATGTAGAAGTAGCGCTGCTCGCCCCCCAGCTGCTGTAGCACCTGCCACACCACCTCGGGCGAGGCGAGGCAGATGGCATCGCCGCTGGCGGTGCGGTCATAGAAACCGTACTCGGGATGGCGCCAGCGCAGGCCGAGCGGGGTCTCCTCCCCCTGCTGCTCGGCGCCCAGCTGCTGCTCCAGGGAGAGACTCTCGGCCAGCGCCTCGTCGAAGCTGAGCAGGGTTTGCGGCAGCAGGGCCCGCAGCGGGCCGTCGTCGGCCGGAATGTCGTGCTTGAGGCCGCCCACCAGCGCCTTGGCCACCGGCTGCGGCACCGAGGTGACAAACTGCAGCCACCAGGCGGAGAGGCGCGGGCTGAGAAACGGCAGCGGAATGATGGGGCAGCGCTTGCCGATGTGGGCGGCGAACTTCTGCAACTGCTGCTGATAGCTGAGCAGCTCGGGACCGGCGGCATTGAAGATCTGGCCGTCCACCCCGTCGGCCTCCACCAGCCCGCCCAAGTAGTGCAGCAGGTTGGAGAGCGCAATGGGCGGCGTACGCGAGCGCACCCACTTGGGCGTCACCATCATCGGCAGGTTGAACACCAGATCCCGCATCACCTCGAAGGCCGCGGAGCCGGGCCCCACTATGATGCCGGCGCGCAGCTCCACCGTCGGCACACCGGCGCTCCGAAACAGCTCGCCGCAATAACGGCGGGAGTTGAGGTGGCGGCTGTTGCACTGCGCCGGCTGGATGGCGCCCAGATAGATGATACGGCGTACCCCGGCGGCGCGGGCTGCGGCGGCGAAGTTCTTCACCCCCTGCTGCTCCAGCCGGTGGAAGTCGGCCCCCGCCCCCATGGCGTGCACCAGATAGAAGACGGTGTCGATGCCGGCCAGGGCGGGCAGCAGGGTAATCGGCTTGAGGCTGTCGGCAAGGCGAAACTCCACCCCGGGCGGCAGACGGCAGGGGCGCCGCGCCCCGGCAATCACCCGATAACCCAGTTCTTGCAGATGGGGCACCAGGTAAGAACCTATGTAGCCCGCCGCCCCCATCACCAGACAATCACGCATCTGCACACTCCCTGTCTTGCCCATGTTACCGCCCCTCATCTTCGCCCCTGTTCCCGCAAAGGGAGAAAGGAGAGTCCCACCATAGGGCAAAGCGGGCCGTTACAGAACGCCGACCAATAAAAAAGGCGCCCATTAGGCGCCTTTTTCAGAATTCTTCAGAAGTAGAATTACTTCTTGGTGGTCATCGCACCGAAACGCTTGTTGAACTTGTCTACGCGGCCGCCGCTAGAAACTTCTTTCTGCTTGCCGGTATAGAACGGGTGGCACTCGGAGCACACGTCCAGGTTCAGATCTTTACCCAGGGTAGAGAAGGTGTTGATGACGTTACCGCAAGAGCACTTGGCGGTGATGGCTACGTAGTCAGGATGGATACCAGCTTTCATGGACAACCTCAATTATCAGGCCGTGTCGCTATCCGATCTTCTGTCGGACACCACACGATTGTTGAACACAGTTTCAAAGGCTGCGAATAATATAGGAAATGCCTGAGTTCAGGCAAGTGGCTTCGCAGAAAAAATAGGCAATCTCTGGTGAATTCTTCCCAAACGCTGGATCTGGTTCGTGTGGCTGTGCCGGTGCCGTTACGCCGTCACTTTGACTATCTCTCCCCCCTGCCTTTGCCTACCCCCGGCTGCCGGGTCGAGATCCCGTTCGGCCCGCAAACCCTGGTCGGGCTGGTGGTGGATCACCCGGCCGACAGCCAGGTGCCGCGCAACAAGCTCAAGCCGATCAAACGCGTGCTTGATGGCGCTCCCGTGCTGGGGCCCGACATTCTGGCGCTGATGAACTGGAGCGCCAGCTACTACCAGCATCCTCTGGGAGAGGTACTGCCCCACGCCCTGCCGGTGCTGGTGCGCAAGGGGGAGCCCGCCGCCTACCGCGAGCTGGAATTCTGGTTCGCCACCGAAGCCGGCATGGCGGTCGATCTCAACGAGCTCAAGCGTGCAGCCAAGCAGCAGCAGGCGCTCGCCTTGCTGCGCAAGGGGCCACAGACCCCCTCCGCCCTCAAGCAGGAGGAGATCCAGAGTGCTGCCCTCACCGCGCTGGAGAAGAAGGGGCTGCTGGAGAAGCGTTCGCTGGAGCCGAGCCATGACGGCGACTGGGTCGCTCGCTTCGAGCCGGGCGAGGGGCTGCGCCTCAACGGCGAACAGGCGCTGGCGGTCTCCGCCATCACCAGCCAGAGCGACCAGTTTGGCGCCTTCCTGCTGGATGGCATCACCGGCTCCGGCAAGACCGAGGTTTACCTGAGCATCCTCGAGCCCCTGCTCAAGGCGGGCAAGCAGGCACTGGTGATGGTGCCCGAGATCGGCCTCACTCCGCAGACCATCAACCGCTTCCGGCGCCGCTTCAACGTGCCGGTGGTGGCGATGAACTCGGCCATGAACGATCGGGAGCGGCTCGACGCCTGGCTCGCCTGCCGCGACGGCGGTGCCGCCATCCTGATCGGCACCCGCTCCGCGGTGTTCACCCCGTTTCACAACCTCGGCATCATCATCATCGACGAAGAGCACGACGGCTCCTTCAAGCAGCAGGACGGTTTTCGCTACCATGCGCGGGATCTGGCGGTGATGCGGGCCCATCGCGCCGGCATCCCCATCCTGCTCGGCTCGGCCACCCCGTCGCTGGAGACATTGCACAACGCCCGCAGCGGCAAGTATCACCACCTCACTCTCACTCGCCGCGCCGGCAATGCCCAGACCGCCCGCCAGGTGATCCTGGATATCAAGAATGTGCGGCTGCAGGCTGGACTCTCCCCCCAGCTGGAGCAGCTGATGGCGGAACATCTGGCGGCGGGCAATCAGGTGATGCTGTTTCTCAACCGCCGTGGCTACGCCCCAGCTCTTATCTGCCACCAGTGCGGCTGGAGCGCCGCCTGCGAGCGCTGCGACGCCTGGTACACCTGGCACCAGGCCGGGCGGCGGCTGCACTGCCACCACTGCGACAGCGTGCGCCCGCTGCCCCACCACTGCCCCGAGTGTGGCAGCAACGAGCTCATCGGTTCAGGTGTGGGTACCGAGCAGCTGGAGCAGCTGCTCGGTACCCTGTTCCCGCACTATCCGGTGGTGCGCATCGATCGGGACAACACCCGTCGCAAGGGGGAGTTGGAGACCCACCTCGGCGACATCAAGGCGGGCAAGTACAAGATCCTGATCGGCACCCAGATGCTGGCCAAGGGCCACCACTTTCCGGATGTGACGTTAGTGGGGCTGCTGGATGTGGATGGCGCCCTGTTCAGTGCCGATTTTCGCGCCGCCGAGAAGCTGGCCCAGCTCTACACCCAGGTGGCGGGCCGCGCCGGTCGCGCCAGCAAGCCTGGGCTGGTGGTGCTGCAGAGCCACCATCCCGAGCACGCCCTGCTGCAGGATCTGACCCAGAACGGCTATGGCCACTTCGCCGACACGGCGCTGAAAGAGCGTCGCCTGCTGGGGCTGCCGCCGTTCAGCTATCAGGGGCTGTTTCGGGCCGAGGCCAACGGCCGCGACGAGGTGCAGTTGTTCCTCACCCGTCTCGCCGATACCCTGCGCAGCGCCCGTTATCCCCATGTTCAGGTGCTGGGGCCCATCAGCGGCTTCATGGAACGCAAGGCGGGCAAGTTTCGCATGCAGTTGCTGGTGCAGGGGCCGAACCGGGCGCCACTGGCCCAGCTGCTGGATTGGGCGGTGAAGGAGCTGGAGGGATGGCCCGAGACCAAGCGGGTACGCTGGAGCCTCGACATCGACCCCACCGAGCTGAACTGAGTCAGGCTCTTGTCGCTGATGGTGAAGCGGTCGCTGGCGCGCGGCGTCAGCGACCGGGTTTGCCATGCGGGTGCAGGGTTCAGACCCGCAGGTCGACCTGCTGCACCCAGCCGCCCTTGCCCTGCTCGGTCACATAGAGACCGGACTGGCGCAGTACCCCCTGATTGCCGCTTTCCCCCAGATGGTTGAAGGGGGTGTCGAGGGGATGCAGCAGGATGGCGCCGATCCCCAGCTCCACCAGGGCGATGGGGGACTGCTCCGGCTGCCAGAACTGCAGCGCCGAGAACTGGCTGTCCCGCTCGTCCAGCACCCCGTTGCCATCCTCATCCAGGGTCGCCAGCTCGCCAAAACCGTTGCCGGAGCGGGCCCCGAACAGCTCGCCGCCGTCATCTATGGTGCCGTTGCCGTTGCGATCCAGCGCCACGAAGCCGCTCCCTTCACTCAGGCCGGGCAGGCTGTCCGCCTTGCCATCCTGATCGATGTCGAACTTGACCCTGGCGTCGGTCAGGCCGGCTATCTTGCCGTCCAGGCTGAGCACCAGCGGATCCTTGAGGGCATTGAGGGTGGTGCGGCGCTGGCTGATGTCGAGCTGGCGCCAGTCCAGCACAAAACCCAGATCCAGCTGCAGAGTCTGGCCATCCTGGGTCTGCAAGTTCGCCGCCGCTACCACGTTGAGCTGCTCTTTTTGCAGCAGGCTGTCGGTCACCTCCACCAGCTGATCCGGCTCGGCGGCGGGCCGGGTCCCCTCACCCGTCGGCGCGGGGACTCCCTCCGCGCTCTGCTCGGCCGGCTTTATCGGGTCCGGCAGCTCTATCTCGTGGCCCAACATCGCCTCGATCATCAGCTTGATGAGCCGCTGGCGGTTGTCGAGCCCGTCGTTGGGAATGCCATCCTGTTCGCCCTTGTCGGTCTCGGCAGGCTTGGCGGGTGCCGGTGTCGGGGCGGCTGGCACCGGGCCGGCAGCAGTACGGCTGGCCATCTGCAGCGTCAGCAGGCTGCTGCGGGTGAAGGTGAGCTGGCTGCCACCGGCCGCCGCTGGCGTCGAGTCCGCCGGCGCCGTGGCAGGGGACTGCGCCTGGCTGGCAGCCGGCACGGGGCCGAGCCGGCGCACCTTGCGGGCCTGCGCCTGTTGTTGCTGGTATTGCACCTCCCCCTGGAGGTCGTAGTGATCGATGCGCATATCTTCGCCCTCGGCGCCATACATCTGGTCAGTTATCGACCAGCTGTCGATGGGGGCTTAACACCGATTGGCTATATCAGGGGGCAGTCACCTCGCCGTTGGCACATAACAGCGCCAATGCCAACGACCTTGCCTGCACCAGCGCCAGCGGTTGCTGATAGCTGTGCGCCATCACCACGGCCCCCTCCAGCAACAAGCAGATGCCGGTGGCTTGCGTCTGGTCGCAGTCGAGCCTGGTGCAGACCCAGTCCAGCAGCGCCTGCTTGTGTGCCACTACCAGCTTGCGCACCGGATGGCGGGGATCGGCAAACTCGGCGCTGGCGTTGATGAAGTTGCAACCATAGAAGTCGCTGCGGGCAAACCACTCCCCGAAGCCGTCGAACAGGGCATGCAGGCGGCTCTCCCGCCCTTCCAGCCCCTGTTGACGCTCTTCCAGCAGGGCGAAGAACTCCCGCTCACGGGACTGCAGCACCTCCTCGATCAGGGCGTCCTTGGTGGGAAAATGACGATATAGGGTACGTTTGGTGCTACCGGCCTCCGCCCAGATACGATCTATACCGGTGGCGTGAAAGCCATGGCGGTTGAACAGACGATAGGCCGTCTCCATCAGTTGCTGCCGCTTTTCGCTCATCGTGTTTTTCTCCTTGAAGTACACCGATCTGTCTACATAATGTGCCTAATCACGGCTGACAAACCAAGAAGGAAAGCGTGATGAGAAGATGGTATGGCCCGTTGTGGGCAGGAGTGGGGGCGGCACTGGCGATAGGAGTGCTGGGCGGGTTGAACATCAGCTGGCATGGCGCCCTGATCATGGCGCCCTTCGGGGCCAGCTGCGTGTTGCTGTTTTCCCTGCCGACGAGCCCGCTGGCACGGCCGTGGAATGTGCTCGGCGGCCATCTGCTGACGGCCGCCGTCGGCTTGCTGGTACAGACTCTGCCCCTGCCACTGGTAGCGCAACTAGCCCTGGGGGTGGGACTGGCCATCACGCTGATGCAGGGGTTGAATCTGATCCACCCGCCCGCCGGCGCCAACCCCCTGCTGGTGTTGATGACGGGGCAGCAATGGCCCTTTCTGTGGCACACGGTACTGCCCGGCGCTCTGTTGCTGATCCTGCTGGGATACGGTTTCCAGAGGGTCAAATGGCGGCTTGGCACCGGTTAAACAGAAAAGGGAGGCCTAGGCCTCCCTTTTCATTCAGCAGACAGTCGTGGTCATTGCGCCTGCTGGGAGACCCCTTCCAGCCGCACTTCCACCCGCCGATCCGGTGCCAGACAGGCGATCAGCGCCGGTTTGGAGCCGCTGTTGCAGTTGTTGCCGGTGATCGGAGAAGACTTGCCGCGCCCCTCGACCCGTACCTTGTCGGCAAACAGTCCCTTGGCGATCAGGTAGTCGGCGACGCTGCGGGCGCGCTGCTCGGAGAGCGCCTGGTTGTAGGCGTCGGAGCCGATGCGATCGGTGTGGCCGATCACGGTCGCCACCCCGTCTTTCGGATTGGCCGCCACTATCTGGCTGAACAGGTTGTCGAGCGCCTGGCTGGCAGCCGGCTTCAGGGTCGCCTTGTTGAATTCGAACAGCACATCCGAGCTCAGGCTGAAGGTCTTGGGCACCACCACCACGGCGGGAGCAGGCGCCGCAGCCGGGGCCGGTGCGGGCGCCGCCACTTCGCCGCCCTGCTGGCCGAAGCGATAGAGCATGGCAAACGCCAGCATGCCGTTGTCCATCTCGATGCCGGCACGATCGAGGGAAGTATCCCCGAGCGGGGTGGTGTACTGGTATTCGAGGCGGGCGGCCCAGTCACGGTCGATGGCGTATTCGGCCCCCAGCGCGCCGACGAACACGGCGCCATGCTTGTTGCCGGTATCCTTGATGAAGTCGGTGGCCGTCTGGGCCGACAGTTCGCTGTTGGTCCAGGCGTAACCACCGCCGATCCGGCCATAGAGATCCAGCGCATCGTTGACCGGGAACCCTATCTTCATGGTGGTCTGGATCATCTGGCTCTTGGCTTCCCCTTCCACCCTCACCCCGCTCAATTCGCCGGACGAGGTGTACTTGCCGAACCAGTCATAGCCGAATTCGAAGCCCAGGTTGGGGTTGAGCTGATAACCGGCAAAGGCGCCCAGCCCGAGCGTATCCTTGCTGGTGCTGGTGTTCTGCAGCGCCCCCAGGGTGTCGGAGACGACCTGCTTCTGATCCACGTCGAAGAACTTGGACCAGCCGGCCTTGCCGCCGGCGTACCAGGTGTTGTCCTGAGCGGCAGCCTGCACGGCCCCGCTGACGAGCAGGCCGCTGACCAGCACGGCAAGTAACGATTTGTTCATGGTGAAAGCCTCTGCAGTGAGTCGTGATGGGCGCTCTTGCGCCTCTCTTCCCTGATGGGGCAAACCCGGCCCCGTCCATCAGGTTATCCCATCTGCTGCCAGCCTCAAATGACTTGGGACTCAAGAGTGTGAAGCGCCCGGCATTCCCGGCAGGAAAACGCCCCATGCAGGGGGTATCTGCGGATGTGCCGGTCAGCGCCATGAAAAAGGGAGGCCAATGGCCTCCCTTTTGTTGCTTGCAACCCACCTAGCTGGCCAGAAACAGCCGGTAGGCGGGATCGTCGCTCACCTCTTTCCAGCCGTAGCCAATCTCGTGCAGGTAGTCGTGGAAGGCGGCCACGTCCTCATCCGGCAGCTCGAAGGCACAGAGCACCCGGCCGTAGTCGGCACCGTGGTTGCGGTAGTGGAACAGGCTGATGTTCCAGCGACAGCCCAGGGTCTCCAGAAAGCGCATCAGGGCGCCCGGTTGCTCCGGAAACTTGAAGCTGTAAAGGCGTTCACCGAGGGGCCGGGCCGGGCGGCCGCCAATCATGTAGCGCACGTGGTTCTTGGCCAGCTCGCTCTCGGTCATGTTGACCACCGGATAGCCGTTGCCACCGAGCTGATCGATGATCTGGCCCAGCTCCTCGTCACCGCCGGTGAGGCGCACCGAGACGAACAGCGACGCCTGCTCGGCATCCGCATAGCGGTAGTTGAACTCGGTCACCATGCGCGGTCCAAGCTGACGGCAGAAGTCGAGGAAGGCCCCCTTGCGCTCGGGGATGGTCACCGCCAGCATGCCCTCGCGCTTCTCGCCGATCTCGCAACGCTCCGACACGTAACGCAAGCTGTGGAAGTTGACGTTGGCGCCGGAGAGAATGGCCGCCATCCGCCCCCCCTTGACCTGCTCCCGCTCGCTGTAGGCCTTGAGGCCCGCCAAGGACAGGGCCCCCGACGGCTCGGCGATGGCGCGGCAGTCGTCGAAGATGTCTTTCAGCGCGGCGCAGATCTGGTCGTTGGAGACGGTCACCACTTCGTCCAGATACTGGTTGCACAATCGGAAGGTCTCCTCGCCGATGCGCTTGACCGCCACCCCGTCCGCAAACAGCGAGACCCGCTCCAGATTGACCGGCTCACCGGCCGCCAGCGCGGCCTTGAGGCAGGCGGAGCCCTCCGCTTCCACCCCGATCACCTTCACATCCGGCAGCAGCTGCTTGATGTAGACCGCCACCCCGGCGGCCAACCCGCCGCCCCCCACCGGCACGAACACGTGGGTGAGGTGGGTATCCTGCTCCAGCAGCTCCTTGCCGATGGTGCCCTGGCCGGCGATCACCTCGACGTCGTCAAACGGCGGGATCAGGGTGTAGCCCTCCAACTCGGCGAGGCGGCGGCTCTCGCCGTAGGCCTCATCGAAGCTGTTGCCAAACAGCATGACGTTGCCGCCCTGCCGGCGCACCGCGTCGATCTTGATGTCCGGCGTGGTCTTGGGCATCACGATGATCGCCTTGATGCCGAGCTTGGCGGCCGACAGGGCGACCCCCTGGGCGTGGTTGCCGGCGGAGGCGGCGATGACGCCGCGCTCCTTCTGCTCCTCGGTCAGGGTGGCGATCTTGTGGTAGGCGCCTCGCAGCTTGAAGGAGTGGACCGGTTGCAGATCCTCCCGCTTCAGGCTGACGTGATTGCCGAGCCGCTCGGAGAGTTTCTTCAGGGTTTGTAAAGGGGTAACCCGCGCCGCCTCGTAGACGGGTGAGAGCAGCACCTTGCGTAGATAATCCGCCGCAGAGACCATGGTTTATTCCCCCAACAGGGTGCGATCGCGCACCGCGCCCTTGTCGGCACTGGTGGCGAACATGGCGTAGGCGCGCAGGGCAAAGGAGACCTGACGCTGGCGATCGAGCGGCTTCCAGCCCCGAGCCTCGACGGCGACGCGGCGGGCAGCCAGCACGCTGTCGGCCACCTCCAGCACCATGCTGCGGGCCGGGATGTCGATGTTGATGATGTCGCCATCTTCCACCAGACCGATAGTGCCGCCGGAGGCCGCCTCCGGCGAGACATGGCCGATGGAGAGACCCGAGGTGCCGCCGGAGAAGCGGCCGTCTGTGATCAGGGCACACGCCTTGCCGAGCCCCATGGACTTCAGATAGGTGGTGGGGTAGAGCATCTCCTGCATGCCTGGGCCGCCTTTCGGGCCCTCGTAGCGGATCACCACCACTTCACCGGCCTTGACGGTGCCATCCAGAATGCCCGCAACCGCCGTGTCCTGGCTCTCGAATACCCGGGCCGGGCCGCGGAAGGTGAGGTTCTCCTCATCCACCCCGGCGGTCTTGACGATGGCACCGTTCAGCGCTAGGTTGCCGGCGAGCACGGCCAGGCCCCCTTCCAGGCTGTAGGCGTTGTCCAGCGAGCGGATGCAGCCTTCGGCTCTGTCCAGATCCAGCTCCGGCCAGCGGCAATCCTGGCTGAACGCCTTGGTGGTGCGGATGCCGGCAGGCCCTGCGCGGTAGAAGTCCACCACCTCCTGACTCGGCTGACGGCTGACGTCATATTCGGCCAGCAGCTCCACCAGCGAGGTCCCCAGCACGTTGCGGGTATCCCCGTGCACCAGGCCCGCTTTTTCCAGCTGACCCAGGATGGCGACCACACCGCCGGCGCGGTGCACGTCTTCCATATGGTATTTCTGGGTGGAGGGCGCCACCTTGCACAGCTGGGGCACCTTGCGCGACATGCGGTCGATGTCGGCCATGGTGAAGTCGACGCCCGCCTCCTGGGCCGCCGCCAGCAGGTGCAGCACGGTATTGGTGGAACCGCCCATGGCGATGTCGAGCGCCATGGCGTTCTCGAACGCCGCCTTGGTGGCGATGTTGCGCGGCAGGGCCGAGGCATCGTCCTGCTCGTACCAGCGCTTGGCCAGAGTGACGATGCGCTGGCCTGCCAGCTTGAACAGCTGCTCGCGATCGGCGTGGGTCGCCAGCAGGGAACCGTTGCCCGGCTGGGAGAGGCCCAGCGCCTCGGTCAGACAGTTCATGGAGTTGGCGGTGAACATGCCGGAGCAGGAGCCGCAGGTGGGGCAGGCACTGCGCTCCACCTGTTCGCTCTGGGCGTCGGAGACCTTGGGGTCGGCGCCCTGGATCATGGCGTCCACCAGATCCAGCTTGATGATCTGGTCGGAGAGCTTGGTCTTGCCCGCTTCCATGGGGCCGCCGGATACGAAGATCACCGGGATGTTGATGCGCAGGGCGGCCATCAGCATCCCCGGGGTGATCTTGTCGCAGTTGGAGATGCAGACCATGGCGTCGGCGCAGTGGGCGTTGACCATGTACTCCACCGAGTCGGCGATAAGCTCGCGCGATGGCAGGGAGTAGAGCATGCCACCGTGGCCCATGGCGATGCCGTCATCCACGGCGATGGTGTTGAACTCCTTGGCCACCCCGCCGGCGGCTTCGATCTCACGCGCCACCAGCTGGCCCAGATCCTTGAGGTGGACGTGGCCCGGCACGAACTGGGTGAAGGAGTTGACCACGGCGATGATGGGCTTGCCGAAATCCTGATCGGTCATGCCGGTGGCACGCCAGAGGGCGCGGGCCCCGGCCATGTTACGTCCGTGGGTGGTGGTGGCGGATCTCAACTTCGGCATTGTCTCTACTCCCTGAATGCCCAGCGGGCTCATTATCTTTGGAAATGAAAAAGTGACTCTCGGATCGGGAATCGATCCTGGTGAGGGCACCGCGCAGTGCCCTCACCGGAAGCGACTCGGGGAGGCACATCGCCTCCCCTCATTTGTCAGTCAGCCACCGGGGTCAACCAGCCCCACTTGTCTTCGGTCTGGCCGTTGAACAGGCCGAAGAAGGCGTTCTGCAGCTGCTCGGTCACCGGGCCGCGGCAACCGGCGCCCACCTGCATCCGATCGACGGAGCGCACCGGGGTCACTTCGGCGGCGGTGCCGGTCATGAAGATCTCGTCTGCGACATACAGGGCCTCACGGGGCAACGCCTGCTCGCGCACCTCGTATCCCAAGTCACGGGCCAGCGTCATGATGGTGTCGCGGGTGATGCCGGGCAGAATGGCCGCGGTAGCGGGCGGGGTAAACAGCACGCCGTTCTTCACCAGGAACAGGTTCTCTCCCGCCCCTTCGCTCAGGTAACCGTTCACGTCCAGCGCCAGCCCCTCGGCGAAGCCGTTGCGCTTGGCCTCGCGACTGATCAGCTGGGAGGAGAGATAGTTGCCGCCCGCCTTGGCGCCGGTGGGAATGGTGTTGGGAGCGAGCCGGTTCCAGGAGGTGACGCATACATCCACCCCGTTCTTCAGTCCCTCTTCCCCCAGATAGGCGCCCCAGGGAATGGCCGCAACGATCACGTCGGCCTTGGCATCCTTAGGAGGATGCAGGCCAAGGCCCACGTTACCGATGAAAGCCAGCGGGCGCAGGTAGCCGCTTTTCAGGCCGTTCTCGCGCACCACGGTGCGGCAGGCTTCGTTGATCTCGGCCTCGTTGTAGGGAACCTCCATCCAGTAGATCTTGGCGGAGTCGAACAGGCGGCGGGTGTGCTCCTGCAAACGGAAGATGCAGGTCCCCTTTGGGGTGTCGTAGGCGCGAACCCCCTCAAACACCGAGGAGCCGTAGTGCAGGGCGTGGCTCATCACGTGCACCTGGGCATCCTGCCAAGGCACCAGTTTGCCGTTGAACCAGATGTATTGGGGATGAGTGGCGGATTGGGAAGGCTGTGACATTGGCTTGGCTCCTTAAGCTCTGATCCGGGGTTGCTGTTCCAGTGCATCGACCCGGGAGACGTCCACCAGCTTCACCAGCTGGCTCCACAACTGCTGGATGGGACGCACCGACTCGACAGTAACCGTGATCCGCAGTTGTTGGCAATCCTGCTCCATGTTGAGGGCGCAGAGGTTGAAACCGCGGTGACGCACCACCCGCAGCACCCGCTCCATCACTTCGGGTCTGGGCTGGGCATGGATTTGCAAGGTATTGAACTGACTCATGGGCGTTGCTCCATCATCTGGTGGTTGGCGACTCCTGGCGGAACCAGGGGCCAGACGTTTTCTTCCTCTGAAATGGCCACATGCAGCAGGTAGGCTCTCTCGCTGGCCAGCAGGCGATCGAGGGCTCCGGCTATCTGATCCTTGCATGTGATGGTTTCGCCGGGGATGCCGAAGGCGGCAGCCAGGGCGATGAAATCGGGGTTGTCGGAAAGGATGGTCTCGCTGTAACGGCCGTCGAAGAACAGCTCCTGCCACTGGCGCACCATGCCGAGGCGCTGGTTGTCCAACAGCACCATCTTCACCTTGAGCTGGGCCCGGCGGATGGTGCCAAGCTCCTGCACGTTCATCATGAAAGAACCGTCGCCGCTCACCAGCACCACCTCATCTTCGGGGCGCGACATCTTGGCGCCGATGGCGGCGGGCAGACCGAAGCCCATGGTGCCGAGACCAGCACTGGAGAGGTGGTTGCGCGGGCTAGTGAAGCGCATGTGTTGGGCCACCCACATCTGGTGCTGACCGACGTCGCAGGCCACCACGCTGCTCTCCGGCAACCTGGCAGAGAGCTGCTTGAGCAGCGCCGGAGCATAGATGGGCTGGCCGGGATGGTCGTAGCGGAAGGCGTACTCGCGGGCCATGTTCGCGCAGTGCTCACGCCAGGGCTCGATGGCCAACGTCATGGCGAGGTGCGGCAGCACCTGTTTCAGATCCTGGGTGATGCCCACTTCGGCGGCGCGGCGCTTGCCGAACTCGGCGGCGTCCACATCCAGGTGGATCACCTTGGCCTCGGGGGCGAACTCCTCCAGCTTGCCGGTCACCCGATCATCGAAACGGGCACCCACCACCAGCAGCAGGTCGCACTGCTGCACCGCATAGTTGGCGGCCTTGGTGCCGTGCATGCCAAGCATGCCCAGATAAACGGGGCTGTCGGGATCGAGCGCCCCTATCCCCTTGAGGGTGGTGACCGCAGGCATGCCGGTGGCGGCGGCAAACTCGCGCAGCTGCTGCTCGGCGTTGGCCATCCCCACCCCGCCGCCGACGTAGAGCACCGGGCGCTCGGCGGCGGCCAGCAGGGTGCGGGCGGCCGTCAGTTCGGCCTGGCTCAGATGCTCGGGCTCTGCCACCGCAAACAGCGGGCTCTGGGTTGGCACCTTGGCCAGTTGCACATCCTTGGGGAGATCGATCAGCACCGGGCCCGGGCGCCCTTCACTGGCGATGGCGAAGGCTTCGGCGATCACCTGCGGCAGATCGGCCACGTCAGTCACCATGAAGGAGTGCTTGGTGCAGGAGAGGGACATGCCGAGCACGTCGACCTCCTGAAACGCATCGGTCCCGACGGCGGCGCAAGGCACCTGACCGCTGATGGCCACCAGCGGCACCGAATCGAGCAGCGCCTCCGCGAGGCCAGTTACCAGGTTGGTAGCGCCGGGGCCGGAAGTGGCGATGCAGACCCCCACCTGACCGGAGGCGCGGGCATAACCCACCGCCGCCATGGCGGCACCCTGCTCATGGCGACAGAGCTGATGGGCCAGGCCACCGTCATACAGGGCATCGTAGACCGGCATGATGGCCCCGCCCGGGTAACCAAACACCTGAGTCACACCCTGTTGCTTGAGAGCCTGTACCAAAAACTGCGCGCCGTTCATCTGGAAAATCCTGTCCTGTGGTCGAAAAAAAACCCCCGAGCTGTGAGGCTCGGGGGTCGCTTGTTTCGTTCTGTCCGGTGGTGGGTCTATCCCTTGTTCCGTGCAGCTAAACGAGCCCCGAGCGGTGAGATAATAATCACCACTAGGACCACAATAATGCTGACGAAACGGGAGGCCATGTTCATAGTTACAACCGGAAATCCTGTGAAATTGGGCGGTTTTTACCGCGAATGGCTATTAGAACTAGCACGGTGATTTTTATTGGGCAAGCGTTTTTTTTCCTGACAAGACTCTGATTTTGACTGAGTCCGAACGCGTCGATTGGAACAAAAAACTAATAAAAAACGGTTAACCCGCACATACATCAAACCAAGGACGGGATTTATGTCATTAGCTGTGGTTTATAGCCGTGCCAGCTTGGGTGTCGCGGCCCCGCAAGTGACGGTGGAGGTGCACCTCTCCAACGGTTTGCCCGCCTTCAACATGGTGGGCCTGCCGGAAACCTCGGTGAAGGAGTCGCGGGATCGGGTGCGCAGCGCCCTGCTCAACGGCAATTTCGAGTTCCCGAGCAAACACATCACGGTCAATCTGGCCCCCGCCGATCTGCCCAAGGAGGGGGGCCGTTTCGATCTGGCCATCGCCATCGGCATTCTCGCCGCTTCCAAGCAGATACCCGCAAAATACCTGCTCGATCACGAATTTTTAGGGGAGTTGGCCCTGACCGGCGAGATCCGTCCCGTGCTCGGGGTGCTGCCCGCCGTGCTCGCCTGCCGGGATGCGGGGCGCACCCTGCTGGTACCGCGAGAGAATGGCCCCGAAGCCTCGCTGATCCAGGATGCCGAAGTGCGCACCGCCCATCAGCTGCTGGCAGTCACCGCCTGGCTGGCAGGCCAGTACGAGCTGCCGCTGCCGGATCCCCAGACCACGGATACCCTGCCCGAAGTGCCGGACCTGCAGGACGTGATCGGCCAGTCCCAGGCCAAACGGGCGCTGGAGATCGCCGCCGCCGGCAGCCACAACCTGTTGTTCATCGGCCCGCCCGGCACCGGCAAGAGCATGCTGGCCAGCCGCTTGCCCGGTATCTTGCCACCCCTTAGCGAACAGGAGGCACAGCAGACCGCCGCCATCCACTCCATCGGCGGCCTCACCCCGCGCGCCGGTCACTGGCACCACAGGCCCTATCGCACACCGCACCACAGTGCCTCGGCAGTGGCGCTGGTGGGGGGTGGCAGCCACCCAAGGCCCGGCGAAATATCCCTGGCCCACAACGGCGTACTGTTTCTGGATGAACTGCCCGAGTTCGAGCGCAAGGTGCTCGACTCCCTGCGCGAGCCGCTGGAGACCGGCCACATCACCATCAGCCGGGCCGCCCGCCAGGTCGATTTCCCCGCCCGCTTCCAGCTGGTGGGCGCCATGAACCCCAGCCCCTGCGGCCACTATGGCGATGGCCAGACCCGCTCCAGCCCGGACCAGATCCTGCGCTACCTCGGCAAGCTCTCCGGCCCCTTTCTCGACCGCTTCGACCTGACGGTGGAGGTGCCGCTGTTACCCAAAGGCAGCCTGACCGGCAAGGCGGAGCGGGGAGAGTCGAGCCAGCAGATCCGCGAACGGGTGCTGGGGGCACGGGAGCAGATGCTGAGCCGCAACGGCAAGCTCAACAATCTGCTTGATAGCCGTGAAATCGAAGAAATTTGCCGCTTATCGCCGCAGGATGCCGAGTTTCTGGAGAACGCCATCCAGAAGCTGGGGCTCAGCATCCGGGCCTGGCACCGCATCCTGCGGGTGTCGCGCACCATCGCAGATCTGGCAGGACGACAGGCCATCGAGAAGGAACACCTGATCGAGGCGCTCGGCTACCGGGCCATGGACCGGCTGCTGTCGCGGCTGCGCAGCGGCTGATACGGGGCAGGAGACGACCGCGATGGCCCTTTGCATGGTCTCGCGGGCCATCGGCTGATATTATGGCCACAGATCTGACCACTTGATGGCCCCTTATCGACAGCAAGACGGACCCGACCCATGCCCAACAAGCTGATTGAGCGACTGCGCGGCAGCCTCTCGACCCTGCTCTATTTTCTCAACACCCTGTTCTGGTTTATCCCCATCCTCACGCTGGGCCTGATCAAGCTGTTGCTGCCCTTCAAGGGTTGGCGCACCCTCTGCAACGCGCTGCTGGATGGCAGTGCCGGCTGCTGGATCGGTTTCAACAACCTGATCCAGAAAACCATCATCAGAACCCCTTTCGATGTGGTCGGAGTGGACAAAGGGCGCCGGAATGAGTGGTATATGGTGATTGCCAACCATCAATCCTGGGTCGACATACTGGTACTGCAGCGGATTTTTAATCAAAAAATCCCCTTCCTGAAGTTTTTCCTCAAGAAAGAACTGATTTGGGTACCTTTTCTCGGCCTGGCCTGGTGGGCGCTGGATTTCCCCTTCATGCGGCGATATTCGCGCAAGTTGCTGGAAAAGAAGCCGCATCTGAAGGGAAAAGACATAGAGACCACGCGCCAGGCCTGTGCCAAGTTCCGCCATATTCCGGTGAGTGTGATGAACTTCGTGGAGGGCACCCGCTTCACCGCCCGCAAACACGACAAACAGGCAGCACCCTATCGCCACCTGCTGCACCCGCGGGCGGGCGGCATCGCCTTCACCCTGGCGGCCATGGGTGATCAGCTGCACAAGCTGGTGGATGTGACCATCGCCTATCCGGATGGCATCCCCAGTTACTGGGACTTCATGTGCGGTCGGGTCAAGGAGATCAAGGTTCGAGTCCGCTTTTTGCCGATCGAACGCAATCTGGTGGGGGATTACTTCAATGACCCCGAGTTCCAACAAGAGTTTCAACAGTGGCTGAACGGGATCTGGCACGAGAAAGACCAGACCCTGGATCAGCTGCTGGCGGACAAGACGCCCTCAACGACGCCATGCTAACCCTGCTCCCAGGTCCGCTGGTGCTGCTCATCAGCGCCGGCCTGACCATACTGTTTACCGCCCTGTGCGCCAGCCTGATCCTGCTGGTGTCACTGGCCAAGCTGCTGCTGCCGATCCCGGCCTTTGGCCGTGCCTGCAGTCGCCTCAACAACCGTTTCATGCGCCTGTGGCTGGCCTGCAACGCCCTGGTGATCCGCCTCACCACCCACATCGACTGGCAGGTGGAGGACGACACCCGGCTGCGCAAGGATGGCTGGTACCTGATCGTCAGCAACCACATGAGCTGGACCGATATCGTGGTGCTGGGTCATCTGTTTCGCGACCGGCTGCCGGTGCCCAAGTTCTTCATGAAGCACGAGCTGATCTATATCCCGCTGCTGGGGCTGGCCTGCTGGGGGCTCGACATGCCCTTCATGCGTCGCTACTCACGGGAGTTTTTGCTGAGGAACCCGCATCTGCGGGGCAAGGATATCGAGACCACCCGCAACGCCTGCGAGAAGTTTCGCCACATCCCCACCACCGTCATCAACTTCGTGGAGGGGACCCGCTTCACCGAGGCGAAGCGCGACGCCTCCCGCTCCCGTTACCAGCACCTGATGTCACCCAAGGCGGCAGGGCTGGCCTTCACCCTGGCGGCCATGGGAGAGCAGTTCGACAGCCTGATCAACGTCACCATCAGCTACCCGGACAACCCAGAAACCCCCTTCAAGGATTTCCTGATGGGGCGGATGAAGCGCATCCGGGTACGGATCGAGGAGCTGCCAGTGGATGAGCAGCTGGTGGGGGATTATTTCAACGACAAGCAGTTCAAACGCGGCTTCCAGCAGTGGCTGAACCAGCGCTGGCAGGAGAAGGACGCCGTGCTGGCGCAGTGGCAGGCAGCCGATGCGGCGGCTCAGGCCGAGCCGCAGGCAGCCAAGGCGAGTGCCGAGGCCAGCTCGGGCAGCTGATCCTCGCTGAACACCCGGATGCCGTGGCGGCGCAACAGGGCCGTGGTCATGCCCTCGCCCGCCACAGAGACACCCTCGAAGCGGCCGTTGTAGATGCGGCCGCTGCCGCAGGAGGGGCTCCCCTCCTTCAGCAGGGCGAAGCGAATGCCCTGAGCCTGGCAGAGTTGCAGCGCCAGCCGGGCGCCGTGATCGAACTCGGCCGTCACATCCAGTCCACCCTCGGTCACCACCCGCTCGCCTTGCCGTTCGGCAGGCGGGCGCGGGGTCGGCAGACCACCCGCCACCTCGGGGCAAAACGCCAGCGCTCGCCCTTCAGCCCCCAGCTCGCGCAGCCAGTCGCTGACAATGCCCTTGCTCTGGCCGTCGTAGCGCACCGGCTGGCCCAGTAGGCAGGCGCTGACCAGCACCTTGTGCACGCAGGTCTCACTCATGCTTTGCTCCCCCGCTGGCTAAAACCTGGGCCCTCGTAGCCCAACGAACATGGGCCCAGCAGGCAGGCACTTACCAATACCTTGTGCACACCTGCCCCACTCATGCTTCCGCTCCGTTCATCACCTGATCGAACATCACGCAGCAGGGGCTCTCCATCCGGTAGAGGATGGCGGGGCGCTGCTTGCCGGTACGCTTGCGACCGGTATCCAGCAGGATGCCGGCGCGGTGGATCCGCTTGCGAAAGGCCGCCGTGTTCATCGGCGTCTGCAGGATGATCTCGAAAGCCCGTTGCACCTCGGAGAGGGTGAACTCTGCCCCCAGCAGTTGCAGCGGCAAGGTGCTGTAGCGGCTCTTGATCCGCAGCCGCTCCAGCCCCCGGGCGATCAGCTGGGTGTGGTCGAAGGCGAGGCTGAGCCCCGGCAGGTCACAGAGCGGGTGCCAGCAGCCGTGCACCGCTTCGACCTCGGAGTCCACCAGGCAGAGATAGACCAGGGTGGTGGACCAACCACGGGGATCCCGCTCCAGATTGCCGAGGGTGCAGACCTGTTCGCTGTAGCAGTGGCCCAGCCCCCACTCGGTCAGCAGGCGATGGCGAGCCGCGTCCAGATCCCGATCCCGGGTCTCGTCAATGCGCAGCGCCGGCAGTTGCCAGCAGTGGGCAAAGGGCGGGCGATCGCGGGTCTCAAGCAGCAGCTCGAGCCGCTCCTCGTTCAACCGCAGCACCACCATATCCAGACTCATTCTCAACATGCCGATCGCCCTGCTCGCCTTCGATTAATGTTTGGTAGATAATATCACACGAATAGTATGTGCAGGAGCCACTCAATGGGAACCGTCGCCAGCCTGGATATTGATGCGCAGAAGGGCTTTACCCCCCTCTGCCCGAACGAACTGCCCGTCGCGGGCGGGGATGATATTGTGGCTGCGCTCAACGCTCAGGCCACCCTCGCCAGCCTGCGGATCGGCAGCAAGGATTCGCATCCCGCCAACGCCGCCTGGGCCGTCAGCGATCCCGCCGGCATGTTGCTGCCGCTGGACTTGCCCAACGCCGACCTCACCTGGCCGGTGCACTGCGTGCCGGGTACCCGCGGCTTCGAACTGCTCGACGGCCTGCCGGCCCCGGTCGATTACGACTTCTTCGTCTGGAAGGGGGTCGAGCCGGATCTGCACCCCTACGGCACCTGCTTCCACGATCTGGCCGAGCGCCGCAGCACCGGACTCATCGAGTTTCTGCAAGCCCGTGGCGTCACCACTGTGCTGGCCGGCGGCCTCGCCACCGACTACTGCGTCAAGACCAGCGTGCTGCAGCTGCGCCGTGCCGGCTTCCGGGTGATCGTCCATCTCGATGCCTGTCGTGGCATCGCCCCCGAGACGGTTGCCAGCGCCCACACCCAGATGATCGAGGCCGGCGCCGAACTCGCCCAGAGCCTGATCGATGTACAACGCCTGCTGGACGCCTGATATGCCCCTCATTCTCATCAGCCTGCCCGATACCGGCGTCTGCAATCTACAAAAGCGGCAGGGGAGCGCTCTTGCGTTCACCCGCCTGCGGGGAGTCTGATATGCCACCCATACTCAACAGCCTGCTCGATACAGATGCTTACAAGCTGCACATGCAGCAGGCGGTGTTCCATCGCTATCCGGATGCCGAGGTGGTGGCCGAGTTCCACAGCCGCAACGAAGAGGATCTGCTGCCCATGATGGGCCAGATTGAGGAGCAGCTGCACCTTGCCGGCTCCTTGCGGCTGACCAGGCCCGAGCTCAACTTCCTGGCCGAGCGCCCCTTCTTTACCGCCGATTACCTCGACCACCTGCGCCGCAAGCCGCTGGATGCCTCCCTGCTCAAGGTGTTCGAGCAGGACGGTCGCATCAACGTGCGGGTCGAGGGCCCCTGGCAGGACGTGATCCTGTGGGAGATCCCGGTGCTCGCCATCATCAGCGAGATGCGCAACCGCTTCCGTTACCCCCAGTTCGGCGTCAGTCAGGCGCTGGAGCGGCTCGATCAGAAGATCGACAAGCTGGAGCGGGAGCTGAGCCGGGAGGAGATGAACGAGTTCAACCTCATCGACTTCGGCACCCGGCGCCGCTTCTCCCTCGCGGTGCAGGATGCGGTGGTGGGTCGCCTCAAGGAGCGGCTGCCGGCGTTTCGCGGCACCAGCAACTACCTGCTGGCCCAGAAATACGGCCTGCCGGCGGTGGGTACCCAGGCCCACGAGTGGTTCCAGGCTCACCAGCAGCTCGGCTTCCCGCTCGAGCACAGCCAGCGGGCCGCCCTCACCAGCTGGCTTGATGAATTCACCAATCACCTCGGCATCGCGCTCACCGACTGCATCACCATGGATGCCTTCCTGCGCGACTTCGACTTCGAGCTGGCCAGCCGCTATCAGGGACTGCGCCACGACTCCGGCGATCCCGTGGTGTGGGGCGAGAAGGCCATCAGCCACTATCAGCGACTCGGCATCGACCCTACCGAGAAGACGCTGGTGTTCTCCGATGGCCTCAACCTCGACAAGGCGGTCGAGTTGTTCCGCCACTTCCGCGGCCGCATCAACACCAGCTTCGGCATCGGCACCAAGCTCACCTGCGATCTGCCCGGCGTCAGCCCGATGAACATCGTGTTCAAGCTGATGGAGTGCAACGGCGGCCCGGTCGCCAAGATCTCCGACAGCCCCGGCAAGACCCTGTGCCGGGATGCGGACTTCATCCGCAACCTCAAGCAGGCGTTCCACGTCGGGGTCTGACCTCGGCCAATCTGATGGCAAACAAAAAGCCCGCCGGTTTGCACCGGCGGGCTTTTTTCATCGGGTCTGGCGGGATCAGTCTTTCTTGGCCAGCAGGAATTTCACCAGCTGGTTGAACTGCTCCTGGGAAGTAATGGATTCGATCTTCACCATGTACTTGCCATTGACCAGGAAGGCCGGCACACCGCGGATGTTGTAGCTCTCGGTGTTGCGGTCAAACTGGGAGACCATGCCGGAGACGGCGAAGCTGTCGACGGCACCGTCGAACTCCTCGGCCGGCACGCCGTTGTCCACGAAGATCTGCTTCACGTCGGCACGGCTCTGCGGGTACTGACGCTGGGTGTGGATCTTGTCGAAGATGGCCGGGGTCAGCTTGCCTTCAACGTTCAGCAGGCTGGCAACGGCGTAGGCACGCTGCATCTCCGGACCCATCTCGCGGCCCAGGAAGGCCACCGGGTTTTTCTTCATCGGCACGCCTTCCGGCAGGTTCTTCTTCAGATCCTCGGCAATCGGCTCGAACTTGGCGCAGTGGGGGCAGTAGTAGGAGAAGAACTCCAGCACTTCCGGTTGGGCGCTACCGGTCTGTTTGACCACATCGTAGTTGACGCCTTCCTTGAATTCGGGGGCGGCGTGAACCATGGGGATCATCAGCATGGCAGCAAGGAAAAATAGTACTTTTTTCATGACGTTTCCTGTTAAGGGATCACTGTGAGGCACGCCCGGCGAACCGAAGCAGTGCCAAGCCTATTGCGTCACCACTGCGCAGTCAATGGTCAAGCTGGGTGCGCGAGTCCCGTCTGCCGCCCGCTCTCTTTCCCTCATCACCAGCCCGGCGTCAGCGTCAGGGGGGGTGCCTTGAGCGCTTCCAGCTGGTCGTGCAGGGTCGCTATCTGCTGGCGCCAGTAGTGATCGGTGTTGAACCAGGGGAAGTGGCGCGGGAAGGCGGGGTCTTCCCAGCGCCGGGCCAGCCAGGCCATGTAGTGGACGATGCGCATGGCCCGCAGCGGCTCGATCAGCGCCAGCTCGCGCGGGTCGAACTCCATGAACTCCTCATAGCCCGCCAGCAGGGTATCGAGCTGGATCAGCTGCTCGTGCCGCTCGCCGCTCAGCATCATCCAGAGATCCTGAATCGCGGGGCCGCTGCGACAGTCATCGAGATCGACGAACAGGGGGCCGTCGCGCCAGAGGATGTTGCCCGGGTGACAATCGCCATGCAGGGAGATCTGGGCCACGTCCAGGGTCATGGCGTCACTGACATGCTTGATCAGCTCGTCCAGTACCCCGAAGAAGGACTTGGCCAGCCCGCTCGGCAGCCACTCGCCGGACGCCAGCAGCTGACGCGGCTCGTGCAGCATGCTCTCCACATCGAGCCGGACTCTGTGATGGAAGGGGCGGCTGGCGCCTATCTGGTGGATGCGGCCTAGGTAGCGCCCCACCCACTCCAGCTGGTCGAGGTTGTCCACCTCGAACTGGCGGCCCCCCACGCTCTGCCAGATGGCGAAGGGGTAGCCTTGATGCTCCAGCAAGGTCTCGCCGGCAAAGGCGATGGGGGCGGCAACCGGGATCTCCGCCTCATTGAGGCGGGCGGCAAAATCGTGCTCTTCGAGGATCTGGGCCCGGCTCCAGCGACCGGGACGGTAGAACTTCACCACGTAGCGGCGACGATCTTCATCCTGAAACTGGTAGACCCGGTTTTCGTAGCTGTTGAGTTCGATGAGACCGGAGTCGATACGCAGACCGCTGAGGTCCAGCGCATCCATGATGAGATCGGGATTGAGGTCGGAATAGTTGAAACGCATGTCATCCACCATGAGAAAGGGGCGCCGTTGCGCCCCATTCTATCACTACTGCTTATCATTGCCGCGCCCGATGACCGGCTAAAACCGGCCATGACGGCGGTCACAGCCGGCTGATGAACTTGCTTGGCTGGCGCAGGATCCCCTTGCTGTCGTCTGCGGCCGCCCCTTCGCGTTTGAGCACGAAGCGGATGTCCAGAGTCGGCTTCTTCAGATTGAAGGGGTCGACCGCCACGCTCACCGGCAGGGTGAAGATCTCGCCCGCCTTCAAGGTCACCTCGCGCGGGCCGAACCATTCGTGCTCCGGCAGCCCCTCCACATCCAGCTGATAGGTCTGGGGATGCAGGGTCTTGTTGAGGATCTTGAGGGTGTAGGTGTTCTCGATGAGCCCCTCGCTGTTCTCGCGGAACAGCTGATTGCGATCCCGCAGGATATCGAGCCCCATCGGCATGATGGACATGGCGTTGTAGACGAACACCCCCAGCATCACCGCCATCACCAGGCCATAGCCAATCAGCTTGGGCCGCGCCACGTGGGTGGAGTCGTTGGCCAGCTTGTGCTCGGTGGTGTAGCTGATGAGCCCCTTCGGATAGCCCATCCGCTCCATGGTCTGATCGCAGGCATCGACGCAGGCGCCGCAGTTGATGCACTCGTACTGCAGGCCGTCGCGAATGTCGATGCCGGTCGGGCAGACCTGCACGCAGAGGTCGCAGTCGATGCAGTCCCCCAGCCCCAGCGCCTTGGGATCGGCCTTGCGGGCACGGGCGCCACGGGTTTCCCCGCGCTTGGCGTCATAGCCGACGATGAAGGTGTCCTTGTCGAACATGGCGGACTGGAAGCGAGCATACGGGCACATGTGAATGCACATGATGGCGCGCATCCAGCCGGCGTTGCCGTAGGTACAGGCGGCGAACAGCACCACCCAGAAGATGACCCAGCCGCTGGCCTGCAGGGTGAAGAAGTCCGGCACCAGCTGGAACACATCCTGGAAGTAGGCGACGAAGGTGAGGCCGGTACCCAGCGACAGCAGGATCCAGGCCAGATGCTTGGCACCCTTGCGGGCCAGCTTCTCGGCGTTCCAGGGCGAGGCATCCAGCTTGCGGCGCTTGTTGGCCGCCCCTTCCAGCTTCTCTTCGAACCAGATGAACATGAAGGTCCACACCGTCTGCGGGCAGAGATAGCCACACCAGACCCGGCCGAGAAAGGTGGTCACGAAGAAGAGCCCGAAGGCGGCGATCATGAAGATCCAGGCCAGCAGGGTCAGGTCCTGCGGCCAGATGGTGGCACCGAAGATGTGGAACTGCTGGTGACCGATGTCGAACAGCACGGCCTGGCGACCGTCATAACGCAACCAGGGAATGGCGACGAAGAGCACCACGAAGAACCAGCCCATGACCTTGCGCACCCGCTGCCAGTAGCCGGTCTGGGCCCTCACGTAGATGCGGTTGCCGGGATTGAACCTGTCATCGCTCGCTTTGAAGGTATTGGGGTTGTATGTCCCCGTTACATCGCCGGTGACATCCTTGATATCGATCTTGTCCTGGTCGGCCATTGCAACACTTCGCTCCACTCATTAATTGTTATGGAGCGGATTATATCTTAAACAGCCTGCTAATTGTGTGGGTAAAATGTATCTAATGTTCGAGTGGCGTCGCAATTTCAAGCAACAAAAAAGACGTATCGCCAGTTGACGAAACGCCTTTTTGAGAGATTCTTTTGAACACCAATAAAGGCTCCAGCTGGAGCAATCTTTACTTGATGCCGCGGGCCTTGAGCAGGGCTTCCTTGAAGTCGGGCACGTGATCCTTGGCCAGGCCGGGGATCATCGCCTGCTTGTCGGATTCCCGCATCTTGAGGTGATAGATCAGCATGTCGTCGGTCAGCTCGGACAGAGGACCTTCAAATCCCGCTTCCTCGGCCAGTTTGGCAACAAACTGCACCAGGCTGAGATCCTGTTCCTTGATCCAGGCAGGCTGCAACAACTCCAGCAGCTCTTCGATACGATGACATTGCATAGACGACCTCTTTAATCTGTCTTGTGAAACTCAGGCAACCTTACCCATCAAGGCTACTTCGATACGATCCCGCCCATTATGCTTGGCCTGGTAGAGGGCCGCATCCGCTTTTTGAATCAGCTCGCTGATGGAGAGGCTCTGATCCGGCACCAGGGTCGCCACCCCGAAGCTGCAACTGACCCGCCCGGAAACCAGGGATTTCTGATGGGGAATGCTCAAATCCTTCAGCGCCACCCGCACGTTCTCGGCGATCTGCAGCGCCCCCTGCATGCTGGTACAGGGCAGCAGCAGGGCGAACTCCTCGCCGCCGTAGCGGGCGGCGAGATCGTCCTCCCGCCGCTGCACTTCGGCCAGCAGACCCGCCACCTGCTGCAGGCACTCGTCCCCCAGCTGATGGCCGTACAGGTCGTTGAATTGCTTGAAGTAGTCCACATCCACCAGCACCAGCGACAGCGGCGCCCGGGCCCGGTGACAGCGACGCCAGGCGCGCTCGAGGCAGTAGTCGAGGTGAGCCCGGTTGGCGATGCCGGTCAGCCCGTCCAAGCGGGAGGTGAGCTTGAGGTGCTCGGAGACCGCCTTCAGCTCGGCCACCAGATCGGCGTTGGAGAAACGGTGATAGAGGGAGGCCACCTGATCCCGCCGCAGGCGGCGCAGCAGGGTCGGCAGGAAGACGAACAGGTAGCCCGCCAGCATGCAGGAGACGATCCGCTCCTGCTCGTTGCCCGCCCCCAGCTCGAACAGCATGGCCAGCCCGAGCGGCAAGACGGCACCGTAGAGCGAGCGGCGGCTGCCGAACAGCATGATGGCACTGCCGGTGAGGATCAGGCTGGAGAGCATCATCATGGCCGCGCGATAGGTGTCGGGCAGCTTGTCCATATAGAGCAGCACGCCCAGCGCCCAGATGATGGAGGTGATCGTCACCCCGATGAAGAGCTCACGCTCCAGCACCGGCAGCGGGATCTGCGCCAGCCTGGGCTGACGCCAGCGCAGGTGCCAGCCTCGGCAGATCAGCAGCAGCAACACCCCGGCCAGCCAGCCGAGCGCTTCGGCGGCGGGCAGGTAGTCGTGGAACAGCAGGCTCCAGCCAAGCGCCAGCAGACCCAGGCAAGGCAGGCTGAATGAGGCGTGGGTATAGAGCTGGGCCATGATGGCCTGCTTCACCTGACGTGTCACACTCTGGGTCAACTGCGTACTCCCTGTACAAGAGCCGCACAGTCTACCACTACCCCTTCGGAGCCAACAATAAAACGTCCGTTATTAAGCGGTTAGTCAGTCGATGATGCCAGGCCCCGGCCTGCCGGCAGAGACGGCTCAGCCGCGTTCCAGCTCGTCGAGGATCGGGCACTCGGGGTTTTCATCCCCATGGCAGCAACCGACCAGCCCCTCGAGGGAGCTGAGCATCGCCTGCAAGCCGGCGATGCGGGCGCGCAGATCGACGATCTTCTCCTGCGCCAGCTTCTTCACCTGGGCGCTGGTTCTGTGCTCGTCCCGGTAGAGCGCCAGCAGCTCCTGACACTCCTCCAGGTTGAAGCCGGTCTCCCGCGCCCGCTTGACGAAGCGCAGCTCGCGCAGCGCCCCCTCGGTATAACTACGGTAGCCGTTGTCGCTGCGCACCGGCGCCGAGATGAGGCCGATGCTCTCGTAGTAGCGAATGGTCTTGGCGGTCAGTCCCGTCGCCTTGGCTACCTTGCTGATGTTCATGGATGACTCCTTAACGGTTCGATTCTGTGCTGACATGGGCGAGAGCCCGCGGCTGCCAACGCTTCAATAACAGGGAATTGCTCAATACTGTGATGCTGCTCAGGGCCATGGCCGCCCCCGCCAGCTCGGGGCTGAGGTAACCCAGCGCCGCCAGCGGAATGCCGATGATGTTGAACACGAAGGCCCAGAACAGGTTCTGCTGGATGGTGCGCCAGGTGGCCGCCGAGATGTCGATGGCATCGGCCACCAGCCGCGGGTCAGATCGCATCAGGGTGATGGAGGCGGTCTCCATCGCCACGTCGGAGCCGGAACCCATGGCGATCCCCACATCCGCCGCCGCCAGTGCCGGGGCGTCGTTCACCCCGTCCCCCACCATGGCCACCAGCCCGCTGGTTTGCGCCCGCAGCGCCTCCACTTTTTCCACCTTGCCGGCCGGCAGCACGGAGTCGAAGGCCCCGTCCAGCCCCAGCTTGGCGGCAATATGGGCCACCGGCGCCGGCGCATCACCGCTCACCAGCCAGCTGGCGATGCCGCGCTGGCGCAGGGTGGCGATGGCATCCGGGCTCTCGGGGCGCAGGGTATCTGCCAGTGCGGCTATGCCGGCCACCACGCCGTCGATGGCCACCCAGACCCGGGTCGCGCCGTCGGCGGCTTGCTGATCCTGCGCAGGCGGTTCAATACCGAGCTGGTCCAGCAAAGAGCCATTGCCGATGGCGACCGTGTGACCAGCTACCTGACCGACAATACCGGCCCCAACCCGCACCTCGACGGCTTCCGGCTGGGGCAACGTAGCCTCCTTGCCGACTGCCTCGCGCATGGCCAGCGCCAGCGGGTGTTCGCTCGCCTGCTGCAGGGCGGCGGCGAGGCGCAGTTGCTCGTCGTTGCCGCTCCAGCTGGCCAGCACCGGCCGGCCCTGGGTCAGGGTGCCGGTCTTGTCGAAGATCAGCGCCTTGATGGCGTGGGCCTTCTGCAGGGTATCGACATCCTTGATCAGAATGCCGTGGCGCGCCGCCACCCCGGTACCGGTGACGATGGCCGCCGGTGTCGCCAGCCCCAGCGCACAGGGACAGGCGATCACCAGCACGGCCACCGCCGCCAGCAGCGCCTGACCGAAGTCGTTGCTGATGGCGTACCACACCAGCAGGGTGAACAGGGCGATGGCCATCACCACCGGCACGAACACGGCGGAGACCTTGTCCACCAGCTGCTGCAGCGGCGCCTTGCCCATCTGGGCGTTCTCTACCAGTGCGATGATCTTGCTGAGGCTGGAATCCTCCCCCACCGTGGTGGCTTCAATCTCCAGCACGCCGGAGCGGTTGATGGCTCCGCCCAGCACCTTGTCACCCTCGCCACGGGGCACCGGCAGGCTCTCGCCGGTGAGGATCGACTCATCCAGCTCGCTCTCGCCGCTCACGATTCTACCATCCACCGGCACCCGCTCACCCACCAGCACCCGCAGCCGATCGCCGCGCAGCACCTCGTCGATGGCAACGCTCTGCCAGCTCTCGCCACGCCAGACGGTGGCGGTTTCCGGCCGCAGCGCCATCAGTTCGCGAATGGCGGACTGGGTGCTGCGCCGGGCCCGAGCCTCCAGCAACTTGCCGAGGGAGATCAGGGTGATGATGATGGCGCTTGCCTCGAAATAGAGCTGGCCGCTCGCGGCCATCCCCAGCGTCAGCAGTAAATAGAGGCTGTAGAAGTAGGCCGCGCTGGTACCGGTCGCCACCAGCACATCCATGTTGGCGGAGCGGTTCTTGATGGCGAGCCAGGCACCACGATAGAAGCGGGCCCCGATCCAGAACTGCACCGGGGTGGCGAGCACCAGCTCCAGCCAGGCGGGCAGATGCCAGGGCAGCAGACCAGCCATGGCCAGCATGCCCGCCAGCAGCGGCAGGGTGAGCAGGGCCGAGACGATGACCCGGGTCTGCGCCTGACGGGCGCTGGCGGCCTCCTGCGCTTCCCGCTCCAGCAACTGCTGGCGGCGGCCGCTGGCTGAGCCCTGCGCCAGTTGGGCGCCAAAGCCGAGGGCCTCTATCTGCTCGCGCAGGGCCGCGGACGTCTGCATCCCGGGTACCAGCACGATACGAGCCTGCTCGATGGAGAAGTTGACGTCGGCGGAGATGACGCCAGGCAGCGCCGCCAGCATCTTGTTCAGACGGGCCGAGCAACCGGCACAGGTCATGCCGGTGATTTGAAACAGGATGGTCTCGCTGCCGTAGTCGTAACCCTGCGCCTTGATGCTCTCCAGCACCGCAGGCAGGCGGTCAGGGCTGGCCAGCTCGATGGCCGCCTGCTCCAGTGCGAAGTTGACGGTGGCCTGCACCCCGTCGAGCTTGTTGAGGGCGGTCGTGATGCGGCCGGCGCAGTTGGCGCAGCTCATGCCGCTGAGCGGCAACTGCAGATGAATCGGTGATTGAAGATGAGTGGTCATGTTGTTCCTCCCCGGAACCAGTCGGCCAGAATGAGCGCCGACCAACAAACCCTAACCTTTACTGTAAGGGTAAACTCAAGCCACATGATCCACTTTTTGCAGATGAAAAAAACGGCGCCCGTTTGCTGCCAGAAAGCCAACGGGCGCCGCCTTCAACGATTGTGCGGTGTGAACTGCGACTCAGATACCGTACTGGGCGCGGTAAGCCTTCATGGCGGCCAGTTGCGCCGCCAGCTCCGGCTGCTCGGCCTGCTTCTCTTCCAGATACTGGATCAGATCGCTCATCTGAATGATGGCGATGATGTGGGCGCCGTAGTCACGCTCCACCTCCTGAATAGCGGAGAGCTCGCCCTTGCCCTTCTCCTGACGGTCCAGCGCGATCAGCACGCCCGCCAGCGAGGCGCCGTTGGCCTGGATCAGATCCATGGATTCGCGGATGGCGGTACCGGCGGTGATGACGTCGTCCACCAGCATGATGCGCCCCTTGAGCGGGCTGCCCACCAGATTGCCGCCCTCGCCGTGATCCTTGGCTTCCTTGCGGTTGAAGCACCAGGGCACGTCCACGTCGTGCTGCTCCACCAGTTGTACTGCGGTGGCAGAGGCGATGGGGATCCCCTTGTAGGCCGGGCCAAACAGCACATCGAACTCGATGCCGGCATCCATCAGGGCGGCGGCATAGAAGCGGCCGAGACGGGCCAGATCGCGGCCGCTGTTGAACAGACCGGCGTTGAAGAAGTAGGGGCTTTTACGACCGGATTTCAGGGTAAATTCGCCGAATTTGAGGACCTGCTTCTCCAGGGCGAACTCGATAAATTGACGCTGGTAGGCTTTCATTCTGGCTCCTTGCTTGGCTTGTCGTTTACTTTCGTGGGGTATAAAAAAACGCGGTCAATGCCGCGTTTTTAAAATCAGGAGAGCGACTGCTTCTGCAGCGCAATGATGTCGGCGATGCCGCCCTTGGCGAGCGCCAGCATCTCCAGCAGCTCTTCATGGGTGAAGGGTTCAGCCTCCGCGGTGCCCTGCACCTCGATGATGCGACCATCCTCGGTCATCACCACGTTCATGTCGGTCTCGGCGGCGGAGTCTTCGATGTACTCCAGATCGCAGATGGCTTCCCCTTCATACATACCGACGGAGACGGCGGCGATCATCTGCTTGAGCGGGCTCTGCTTGAGCATGCCCTTCTCGACCATCCAGTTCAGCGCGTCGACCAGCGCCACGCAGGCACCTGTGATGGCGGCGGTGCGGGTGCCACCGTCGGCCTGCAGCACGTCGCAGTCAACGGTAATGGAGTGCTCACCCAGCGCGGTCAGGTCTACCGCGGCGCGCAGGGAGCGGGCGATCAGCCGGGAGATCTCCAGAGTGCGGCCGCTCTGCTTGCCGGAGGCCGCTTCGCGGTTCATCCGGGAGTGGGTGGAGCGCGGCAGCATGCCGTATTCGGCGGTCACCCAGCCCTGATTCTTCCCTTTCAGGAAGCGCGGCACGCTGGTGTCGACGCTGGCGGTGCAGAGCACGCGGGTGTTGCCGAATTCCACCAGCACGGACCCTTCAGCATGCTTGGTGAAGTGGCGGGTAATGGTGACCGGACGAAGCTGCGCGGCAGTACGATCGCTGGGACGTGACATGGGACGGACCTCTGGGCTGGCTCAAATTGGCGGGCGATTATAAGTGATCCCGCCCCAAATATCAGCCGCTAAAACCATGCTGTCGGCTGACGGAGCAGGGCTGGCTGAGTATACTGGCCCCACACTTCATCAAGCCCGGAACAATCAATGATTCACAGCATGACCGCCTACGCCCGCAAGGAACTCAAGGGCGACTGGGGCACAGCCGTTTGGGAAATTCGTTCGGTCAACCAGCGCTATCTGGAGACCTACATTCGCCTGCCGGAACAACTGCGCAGCCTGGAGCCGGTTCTGCGTGAGCGCTTCCGCGCCAAGCTGCAGCGCGGCAAGGTGGAGTGCAACCTGCGCTTTGAGGCCGCGCAAGCCGTTGCCAGCCAGCTGCACATCAATGAAGAGCTGGCCAAGCTCATCATCGACAGCGCCAACTGGGTGATGAAAGAGGCGGGCCAGGGCCAACTCAACCCGGTCGACGTGCTGCGCTGGCCAGGCGTGATGGCTGCCGCCGAGCAGGACATGGATGCGGTCGCCACCGAGCTGCTCGGCGGGTTTGACCTGACCATGGAAGATTTCCTCGCTTCCCGCGCCAGCGAAGGGGCCAACCTCAAGTCCCTGATCGAACAGCGTCTGGCCGGCATTCAGGTAGAAGTGAAGAAGGTGCGCGTGCACCTGCCGCAGATCATCGAGTGGCAGCGCCAGAAGCTCACCGACCGGCTGGCCGAAGCCAAGGTAGAGCTGGATCCGGCTCGTATCGAGCAGGAGATCGTGCTGCTGGCCCAGAAGATCGACGTGGCCGAAGAGCTGGATCGTCTGGAGATGCACATCAGCGAGACCAACAAGATCATGAAGAAGGGTGGCGCCTGCGGCCGCCGTCTCGACTTCATGATGCAGGAGTTCAACCGCGAGTCGAACACCCTCGGTTCCAAGTCCATCAACGCCGAGGTGACCCAATCCGCCGTCGAGCTGAAGGTGCTCATCGAGCAGATGCGCGAGCAAATTCAGAACATCGAGTAATCGATACAAGAAGCCCGTCAACGACGGGCTTCTTTCATTTGACGACGCGCCAGGTTGGCGGCCTGCGCCAGATCGGATTTTCACGTTGCACCGACAGCATCTGACTCACTTGTGCGGTATGCTGTCACGCTGACGATCAACCATGACCTCTGTTGAGGCCTGCCTTATGAAATACCTTGTAGTTCAAACCAAACAGATAGGGGATGTGCTGATCTCCACCGCGCTGTGCAACAACCTCAAGCAGAATGACCCAAGCGGCGAGGTTCACTATCTGGTCATGGATTATTGCGCGGGTATGGCGCAGGGCAATCCCAATATCGATCGGCTCATCATCATCGAGAAGGCCAGGCGCAACCAGTGGCGCTACATGAAGGATCTGCTGCTGGCCATTCGCCGCGAGCGCTACGACGTGGTGGTCAACAGCCAGGGCCAGATGATCGGCCTGCTCAGCTGCCTCTTCTCCGGCGCCCGCCTGCGCATCGGGTTTGACTCCTTCCCCTGGCGGCTCGGCCACAACCGCATAGTGCGTTTTCGCAAAGACACCGAATTCCAGGGCAACAGCACCCTGGTTGACGACCGCTTCTCGCTGCTCAAGCCGCTCAAGCTGGCCAGCGAGGATCGCAACTACTACCTCTGGCTGAGTGTAGAAGAGAAGCAACAAGGCAAGGATGCCCTGCTCGCCGCCGGCGTCGACCTGAGCCGCCCGCTGATCGCCATGGGCGTCAACTCGCTCGGGCACTACAAGCGCTGGCCCATCGACTGCTTCGCCAAGGTCGCCCAGTGGCTGATCGAGCAGCACGATGCCCAGATCCTGATCTACTGCGGACCGGGGGAAGAGGAGTACAACCGCGGCCTGAAACCGCTGCTGCCCGCCGCCCTGCAAGCCAGCGTCTTCGACCACATCAAAACCCGCTCGGTACGGGAGCTGGTGGGGCTGTTCGCCCACTGCCGGCTGTTTGTCGGCAATGACACCGGCCCACGGCATATGGCGCAGGCCATCGACCTGCCCCTGCTGACCATAGTGGCTCCGGGCGGCGACAAGATCATCGCCAACCCGGTCAACCACCCCCGTTATCAGGCCATCGATGTGTTCGATGCCAAGGGACCCGACTTCCAGCTGCCACAGAACGCGGAAAAGGACTTCATCGACGAAGCTCTGCTGCGCGCCATCACGCCCGAGCTGGTGATTGAACGGCTGACAGCGCTGCCTGGTTGGCAAGCAGCCACGCCCTGAAAGTACGCTCGAATTCGGCCAGATCGAGGGAGTTGATATCCTGCTCCCGGGTATTGGTCGAGAACAGCACTGTGGCTGACGGGGAGTTGGGGTGCCACTCCAGGAAGTTCTCGTTGCCGCCCCCTATGTCCGGGTTGTAGAGGCCAAGAATGGGCTTGTGCAGCCCGGCGGCGATGTGCACCGTCGCCGTGTCCACCGAGATCAGCCCCTGACACCGGCGCAGCTGGGCGAACAGCCCGGCCAGCGAGGGCGCATCCGGTGACAGCAGCAGGCGCTCCGGTCGGCTCAAGCCGGCCCGGATCCCGGCCACCTCCTCCTCCATACCCGGCGGGTAGAGCAGACAGATGGCGCAAGAGCCGGCCGCCAGCATCTGCTCAAGCATCTGGCTGATAAGCTCGGGCCGCAGGCGGCGGGAGCTGCCACTGCCATAGGGGTTGAAACAGAGGACCGGCTCGGCTGGCCACCAGCTGGCCAGCGCATCGGGCGGGCTCATGGTCGGGACTATGTATTGCTGGTCCGGATTACTCACGCCAAGTCGCTGCAGCAGCAGGGCGAACTTGTCGGAGAAGTGCATGCCGCTGGAGGCCTTGCCCAGCTTGAGGTTGACCGCCTGCAGGGCATCGTCCATGCCGGCAACCCAATCTGCCCTCACCTGACTGATGAAGTAGATGTCCTTCATTTTCAGCATCTTGCCAAAGTGCACCAGACACTCCACCTCCCCCAGCGAGCGTGCCAGCCGCTTGAGCTGGCCATAGCCCGGCCGCTTGGGTACCTCTATCACCTTGTCCATGCCGAAATGATCGCGAAACAGGGGAGCCATGGCCGCAGTCGTGACGATCCACACTTCCCGCTCCGGGCTGGCGCGCTTGATTTCGCGGGCCACCCAGGACGAGACGATCGCATCCCCCAGCTTGGCATCCCAGCGCAGCAACACTATCTTCCCCTTGCGCTCATGCAGCGGGGCCGGTCGTTTGCGATCGAACAGCAGCTGCCCCAGCTTGCGGCGAAGAATGTCACGCTGGAGTTGCAGATCGTTGATTAATGACATGAATCCACCAGAAGGGCCATTGAGTTGGAAAAAGGATGATAACAGGCTGACGCGACTAGAGCGCCATCAGGGCATCGACCTGGCGGCTGATCTCGGCCGGTGACAAAGCGGCCAGATTGTCCGTGGTCGAGCGCAGGATGATATTGCGACCCGCCAGCGGAATGAAGGCATCGCGCCAGCGCTCGTTGTTCATCAACACCAGGGTGGGCACCCCGAAGGAAGAGGAGATATGGATGATGGAGGTATCGGTCGAGATGACCCCTTGCGCATCCTTGATAATCTTGGCGGCATCGAGAATGGTGTCGGGAAACAGCACTCTCATGTCCTGCCGCGGGCACGCCACGGGCTGCCTGGAGAATACCAGGTAGGAGATCCCCTGATAGGTCGGCAACTGTGCCAGGATCCCGTCGATCTGTGCCTCCGTCATCGAGTTGCCAACCTGGCTGCCCGTCAGGTTGACCAGCAGATAGCGGCCATATGCGCCGGTATCGAGCTGCTCATTGCAGGGTGACGGTACTGTGGCCGGCACCCCAGCCGCATCACCTGCCACGCAGAGCATGCGATAGACGAAGTGATCCCTGACTGGGCGTGACGACACTATGGTGGCCTTCTGGTTGAACAGCGGCAGCAACTTCTGCTGCCCTTCACTCTTGAAGCGCAGGGGCAGCGACTGCAACCGCCCGTTCGCCAGCAACAGCAACTTGGCCATGGCGATATCGTCGGGCTCGTCAAACAGATTGATCACCAGGTCATACTGCCGTTGCCTGAGTTCACGCAGCTTGCACCACATGCTCGCCGGCCACAGGGTGTCGTTCAGGGTGATCACGTGACACTCATCGATCCCGGCGACCGACGCCGCCAGCAGCTGGTTGCGCTGGCTGCACACCAGCTCGAGGCGCGCGGCGGGGTAGATCTCTCTAAGCCGGGCAATGGCGGGCAGGGTGAGAATGAAATCGCCGATGGCGTCATAACCGACCACCAGCACCCGCTTCACCTTCGCCCCGGCGGGGCATGGGGCGGCGTCAGGCGCTCTGCCGATCAGCCATCTGGCAATGGAGTGGGTAAGCAACTTCTTGAGATTCATGAGTTATCCAGCATGTATGGCCCACAGCGTCGGCAAGGCTGACAGGGCTGCCAACCAACAGCCACCGTCGGCACGCCCAGTGCTATTTCAGATAGTGACCGTAGGCTCTGTCATCTATGGTGGTGGTGAACAGATCCACATCCAGACAGCAGGGCTCCACCCCGGAGGCAGACAGGCCATTGAGCTGCAAGCGGCCGGTCAGATAGTCGGAGGGCATCCGCAGCGGATAGGCACACTGCAATAATTTTTTCGCCCCGGCCAGGGTCAGCACATACCCAGCGGTAGAGAGCACTCCTCGCTTGGAGGAGCGGCTGGGCGTCAGGTATCTGGCAAGCCGGTAGCCACCGGGCAGGGATGACAGGAATGGCCAGCGTTTGGCTTTGCCATGATGCAGGAAGACGATCTCGGACTGGCAGGAGTGCACTATCGTCTCGATGATCGCCTTGCTGTGCATGTGCAGGTAGATGTCATCTTCAAGCACCACACAGCGTTCAATACCCTCGGCGACAATGCGCTCATAAACTCGAATATGGCTCATGGCGCAGCCAATCTCGCCAAAACTCAGTGCATGGCCACACACTTCTTTGGCCAGCGCCAAATCCACCTTGGCCAGCTCGGCATTGCTCAGCGCCTTCCCGTCTGTTGCATCTACAAACTCGAAATCTATGCCCAGATGCGCCATCTGCTGAACAACCATCGCCCGTCGCTCAACGCTGCGAGCCAAACTGATGACAAAAACCGGAATCATGACGTGCGGGTATCCTTTTTAAACTCATGGGCAAACCAGATGAAAACCAGGCTGAGCGTGTACAGATAGAGCACCCCTTGATGCTCAAACGGCACATCGCTTAGGGAGTTAATAGCAAACGCGAGGGGAACCAGCACACCCGCCGAAATCCAACTTATATTGTTCGCCGCCAGATAGAGCGGCAGGCCAAGAAAGATCACCAGCGCAATAAATCCTATGCTGCCGCGAACGACCAGATTCTGCATATATTGATTATGGGCATGAGTTAGTACTGGGTTCAGAATTGACGCAGGGACTAATTCATTCCTAACTTGGCTTATCTTCAATGCGTCGAAGCCATCCGTGCCCACCCCTGCCACCGGTGAATCCAAAAAACCCAGCCAAGCACTCTGCCAGGCAATGACGCGCAAGCCCCATGATGAGTCGTACAAACCTTTTTCTGCCGAGTTGAGATCCGAGACTGCCTCTGCGACCCGAACCTGAACCAGCTGGTTGGTCTGATAGATGGCGCCTGTCGTAGCCATGCAAAGCACGGCAACCGCGATGTATTTCCACGGTTTGAAGTAGGCCTTGTAACAGATGATGTAGGCAAGAATAACCCCGAAGGCGAGCCAGACTCCCCGGCTCTGGGAGAGATAAAGCGCAAACAGGGCTGCCATCAGGCCAACCAGGCTCCCCCCTCTCAGCCATCTAGGCAACTGTTTTTGCTGGAAGACAAACCAGTTGAGGATAGCCAGCGTCAACGCTGCCTGCGAAAAGAGAATGGCATTGGTAAACCCTTCCACCCTGGCAATACCGTGCTGGTATTGCCAGATGCTGAGGATACCCAATCCCATCCCGCCCAGCACGATGGCCAGATAACCCAGCATCAACAGAATCGGCTTGCGCGGCATCATCAGCGCAAAGACGAGGACATAGAACAGCCCGCGCATGACCCCGTATTGATCACCGTGGATCAACCGGTTGACGAAGATCATGGCGGCATAGACCAGCAGACCCCAGAGAATGCGACGGTCTTTGAGCCCCACATCCCGTTGTTTGCCGACAAAGTAATTCAACAAACCGAAGATGCCGGTCACGGCCAGCAGATTGGATTGAATGCTCTGGCCGAAAGGGGCCAGAAACAGGCCGCAAAAGGAGAACAGGATGGTCAGCGCAAACAGGGCTGTGGTTGTTCTATCGAGCAAGGCAAGGCTTCTGCTGAGCATCAATCAAGATTTCCTGAAGACATAGTTACCCCGGATTTTGCGCCACAGGCCAAAAACATCGGTACGCGGGAAAATGGCAATGCGGCGGATCCGGAAGGGGTCCTGGTGCATGGCTCTGGGCCCGCTGTTGGTGGCAACGGCAAAATGGTAGCCCGCCGCCATCGCCTGCGCCTTTGCGCTCTCATCCATATCGCCATAAGGGTAGGCAAACGACAGCAGAGGGTAGCCGAGCAGGGCTTCAAGCTGTCGTTTGTTCTCTTGGATTTCATGAGCTTGCTGCTCTGGCGCAAGTTTGCTCAACCTGGGGTGGGTCAGGGTATGCCCGCCGATCTCCACATGGCCGGAGGCCGCCAGCGCCTTGAGTTGCTCGCCATTCATCAGGTCCACCCGGGTGTCCGGGTTGCTCGCCTGTTCCACGTCCCAGCGGTTATACCCTTCCCCCGTGACCACGTATACCACGGCTTTGTAACCATATTTTTCCAGCAGCGGCAGCATGCGGGTCAGGTTGTCCTGATAGCCGTCGTCGGCGGTGATCATCAGGTATTTCTTGCCGTACTGCAGCCGGTGAATGAAGCCCTTGTCCGCCAGATCGCGGAACGTCAGGGTCTCATAGCCGAGCCACTTCAGCAGGCGCAGGTGCTTCTCGAACATGGCGATCGGCATCCAGGTACCGTGTACCCCCTTCTCGCTGTCATGCTCGATGAAGCGGTGATACATGATGACCGGCATCTCGCGGCGCAGGGTCTCGACCACCGCATCCTGATAGATGGACTCCAGGCCGGAGACGACTCCCGCCAAGCCATATTCGGCCTGAATGCGCTGACGAATTGTGTCTGAAACTGTGCCACTGGCCAGGGCCGGGGTAATCTGCACCTTCAGTGCGGCAAAATCGATCGCCAGATCCTGGGGGCCGATATCGCCGAAGTTGCAGGCCAGCGCCTCACCCAGATTGTGCTCGGTCACCAGCCCGATGGCCTTGGCTTCACCGATGGCAAAGGCGGGACGACCACACAGCAGGGCCTCCATCGCCACCCGACCGGCACCGATCACCAGATCGCATTGCGCCATCAGCGCAGGGACATCTTCCACATAACCGACGAAATAGACCCGCTCCTGAAAACGCTGGAAACGTGCCGGCAGCTGGCTGCCGCTCACCACCTTCACCTGGTAGGCGTCCAGATCCAGCACCTCATCCAGCAACCGATAGCAGAGCTCACCCTTGGGGCCGCTCAGCCGGCCTACGATGGCGATCACCGGCCTGGCATTGGTTGGTACAGGCACAGGCTGGAACTTGTCGGTTTCGATGCCGTTGCGCAGCACCTGCACGATGGCCGGATCCACCCCCAGATTGTCGATGATCTGGTGGGCGATATCCTCGCACACCGCCACAGCTCGAAAGCCGAGAGCATGGAAGGCCTTGCGGGAGGCATGCACCGGCTGGCGGCCGTGCACCGTGGTGATCATGGGGGTGCCGGTCAGCTTGCAGGCCACATAGCTGCTCCAACCGGAGGCGCGCGAGTGGGCATGCACCAGCTGGATATGGTGTTTCTTGATCAGATAGACGAGATAAAACACGTGCCAGAAGCGGCGCAGAATACTGCGCTTGTTGAATCGCAGCTTGAACACCTCACCCAGAGTGGGCTTGGTCAAGGTGTCCGATACGTAGAAAACCTGGTGGCCACGCCGGGTCAGTTCGTTACCGACCGTGGTGGCATAGACCTCAGCGCCCGTCACTTCGAGCTGGGAGAGTGCCATCAATATGTTCATTGCGTGGTTACCCGGTAGAAACTGAGAAAAGCCGTGACAAACAACAGAGCCGGAAGCAGGTATGGCCTGCTTCCGGCTTGTCTGCATATGGCGGTGTAAAACTCACCCGTTAACGGTTGAGCCACGCCATATAGTCCGCGACCCCTTCGGCCACGGTTTTGAACTCGGCGTCATAACCGACACTACGCAGCTTGGTCATGTCTGCCTGGGTGAAACTCTGATAGCGACCCTTGAGGTGATCCGGGAAGGGAATGTACTCGATAGCGCCCTTCTGGTGATGCTTGATCACCGCTTCGGCCACGTTCTGGAACGGTTCGGCCCGGCCGGTACCGCAGTTGAAGATGCCGGAGTGCTGCGGATTCTGCCAGAACCAGAGGTTCACCTTGCAGACGTCATCCACATAGATGAAATCGCGCATCTGACCGCCGTTGGGGAAACCGTCGCAGCCTTCGAACAACTTGGGATTCTCGCCCTTCTTCACCTGGGTATTGAGGTGGAAGGCAACCGAGGCCATGGAGCCCTTGTGCTGTTCGCGCGGGCCATAGACGTTGAAGTACTTGAGACCGACTACCTGGGAGTTGATCTCCGGCATCCAGCGACGCACGTACTGGTCGAACAGCTGCTTGGAGTAGCCGTAGACGTTGAGCGGCTGCTCGAACTTCGGATCTTCGATGAAGTTGTCGTTGCGCCCGCCATAGGTTGCAGCAGAAGAGGCGTAGATGAACGGAATTTCACGCTCGATGCAGTAGTGGAACAGATCCTTGGAGTACTCGTAGTTGACCTCCATGATGAACTTGCCGTTCCACTCGGTGGTGGCGGAGCAGGCACCTTCGTGGAAGATCACCTCGATGCCGCCATCCCACTCTTCAAATTCGTCGCCGGAAACAATCCGCGCCTGGAACTCATCCTTATCCATGTAATCGGCAATGGTCAGATCGACCAGATTGACGAACTTGGTGCCGTCGGTCAGGTCATCGATGACCACCACATCGGTCCGTCCTTGAGCGTTCAGCTGCTTGACCAGATTGCTGCCGATAAAGCCAGCACCGCCAGTTACTACGATCATGGAGTTTGCCTCGCGTACGTTGATGGCCACGTGTGACTGCCTGTTAAAGCTGTGTATAGTGAGCCAATTTGAAATTGCCGAAAAGTTTATCACGGGCCGCAAGGGGATTCGACCTTGACGATTTCACCGGCCAGGGGCCCGGCAGAGGGAACAGCGATGAAAACCAGAGACAGGATCATTCACAGCGCCACCGAGCTGTTCAACGATCAGGGTGAGCGCAACATCACCACCAACCACATTGCCGCCCATCTGGGCATCAGCCCGGGCAATCTCTATTACCACTTCCGTAATAAAGAAGACATCATCCACTCCATCTTCGACCAGTACGCCCGCCACCTGAGCGAGAGCTTCACCCCGGCGCGCAGCGACGAGATCAAGCTGGAAAACCTGATGGGCTATCTGGATGCCATCTTCTATCTGATGTGGCAGTTCCGCTTCTTCTACGCCAATCTGCCGGACATCCTCAGCCGCGATGAGCCGCTGCAGCAGAAATACCTCAAGGCCCAGGAGCAGTTGCGCGCCGCCGTGGTGGCCCTGCTCAGAAGCCTGCGCGAGGGCGGCATCATAAATGTCAGCGACGAGGATCTGCCGGATCTGGGCCAGACCATCAAGATGGTGGTCACCTGCTGGATCCCGTTCCAGATTGCCCAGGCCCCCAACACCCGCATCACCAAGCCGTTGCTCTATCAGGGCGTCTTGCGGGTACTGTTCCTGCTGCGCCCCTATGTGCAGCCCCAGGTGGCCGACCAGATCCGCCAGCTGGAACAGCACTATCGTCAACTGGCCCAACCAGCCGGGTGAGATCTGTTTCACAATTGTTGAATGTCAGCACAATCATTTGAATTCACCGCAACAGATTGCAGTAAAATACTGCCCATTGTTGATAATCAGCTGAAATAGCCAATAAGGATCGAGGATGTCTAACGGATTCTATCGTCACCTGACCGAGCAGCTTGAGCAGGTGCAGGCTGAAGGGTTGTACAAGCAGGAGCGCGTCATCACCTCGGCCCAGCAGGCCCGGATTGCGGTGGGCGGCGAGCAGGTGCTGAACTTCTGTGCCAACAACTATCTGGGGCTGGCCAACCACCCTGACCTGATCGCAGCGGCTCATCAGGGGCTGGACAGCCACGGCTTCGGCATGGCCTCGGTCCGTTTCATCTGCGGCACCCAGGATCAGCACAAGGAGCTGGAGCAGAAGATGTCTGCCTTCCTGGGCACCGAAGACACCATCCTTTACTCCTCCTGCTTCGATGCCAATGGCGGTCTGTTCGAAACCCTGTTCGGTGCCGAAGACGCCATCATCTCCGATGCCCTCAACCACGCCTCCATCATCGACGGGGTCCGGCTGTGCAAGGCCAAGCGCTATCGCTACGCCAACAACGACATGGCCGAGCTGGAAGCCCAGCTCAAGCAGGCTGACGCCGACGGCGCCCGCTTCAAGCTGATCGCCACCGACGGGGTCTTCTCCATGGATGGCGTCATTGCCGACCTCAAATCCATCTGCGATCTGGCCGACAAGTACGACGCCCTGGTGATGGTGGACGACTCCCACGCCGTCGGCTTCATCGGCGAGAACGGCCGCGGCACCCACGAGTACTGTGGCGTGATGGACAGGGTCGACATCATCACCGGCACCCTGGGCAAGGCGCTCGGCGGTGCCTCCGGTGGCTACACCTCCGGCAAGAAGGAGGTGATCGACTGGTTGCGCCAGCGCTCCCGCCCCTATCTCTTCTCCAACTCGCTGGCCCCCTCCATCGTCGCCGCCACCATCAAGGTGATCGACATGCTGGCCGAAGGCCATGCGCTGCGCTCCAGCCTCAAGGAGAACAGCCAATACTTCCGCGAGCGGATGAGCGCCGCCGGCTTCACCCTGGCCGGGGCCGATCACGCCATCATTCCGGTGATGCTGGGTGACGCCAAACTGGCCGCCGAGATGGCAAGCCGCATGCTGGCCGCCGGCATCTACGTGGTGGGCTTCTCCTTCCCGGTGGTGCCCAAGGGCCAGGCCCGCATCCGCACCCAGATGTCCGCCGCCCACACCCGTGAGCAACTGGACAAGGCCATCGATGCCTTCATTCGCATCGGCCGCGAACTCGACATCATCTGATTTGAATCAAGGGGCCTGGCGCCCCTTCTTTCTGCATTCATCGTGAAGGAACAACCATGAAAGCGCTCTCCAAACTGCACAAAGAAGTCGGCATCTGGATGACGGACGTACCGGCCCCCGAACTCGGCCACAACGACCTGCTGATCAAGATCCGCAAGACCGCCATCTGTGGCACCGACATTCATATCTACAACTGGGACGAATGGTCACAGAAGACCATCCCGGTACCCATGGTGGTCGGCCACGAATACGTCGGGGAAGTGGTCGCCATCGGCCAGGAAGTACGCGGCTTTGCGGTCGGAGACCGGGTATCCGGTGAAGGCCACATCACCTGTGGCCACTGCCGCAACTGCCGTGCCGGCCGCACCCACCTGTGCCGCAACACCATAGGCGTCGGCGTCAACCGCCCCGGCGCCTTCGCCGAGTATCTGGTGATCCCGGCCTTCAACGCCTTCAAGCTGCCGGACAACGTCCCTGATGAACTGGCCGCCATCTTCGATCCGTTCGGCAACGCGGTGCACACCGCCCTCTCCTTCGACCTGGTCGGTGAAGACGTGCTGATCACCGGCGCCGGCCCCATCGGCATCATGGCCGCCGCCGTCTGCCGCCACGTGGGTGCCCGCCACGTGGTGATCACCGACGTCAACGAATACCGGCTCGAACTGGCCCGCAAGATGGGCGCCACCCGCGCCGTCAACGTGGCCAAGGAACAGCTCAGCGACGTGATGAGCGAACTCGGCATGACCGAAGGGTTCGACGTAGGGCTGGAGATGTCCGGCGTACCCAGCGCCTTCCAGGACATGATCGACAAGATGAACCACGGCGGCAAAATCGCCATGCTCGGCATCCCCCCCGCTACCATGGCCATCGACTGGGGCAAGGTGATCTTCAAGGGACTGTTTATCAAAGGGATCTACGGTCGTGAAATGTTCGAGACCTGGTACAAGATGGCCAGCCTGATCCAGTCCGGGCTGGATCTCTCCCCCATCATCACCCACCGCTTCCACATCGACGACTTCCAGCAAGGGTTCGATGCCATGCGCTCAGGCCAGTCCGGCAAGGTGATCCTCAGCTGGGACAAATAAGCCTTTCGGCCCGCCCATGAGATGAAACCCGGTGAAAACCGGGTTTCTTTTTTTCGGGCCGGCCTCGCCAGTTTGTGATCTGACGAAGAAACTTTGCACGCAGAGTGCTTAACACTTCACACACAAGCGTTTAAATGGCTGTAACTATTCGGTTATAATCCAGTCGTTTTCTAGGGATAATAAAAGCCTGCTGGGAGTACATGAGCGTGTTGAAAAAACTGAGCTATTTGCTGGCGGTCGGGATGACGGCCGCCAGTTTGTCCGGCGTGGTGCTTGCTGCCGATGATATGTCACCGGAGGCAATTGCCGAGCGGATCAAGCCTGTCGGTCAAGTCTATACCGCCAAGGATCTGGAAGGGATTGCGACCGCAGGCGCAGCCCCTGCGGCGGCAGCGGCATCTGGTCCGCGCGACGGCGAAGCCGTGTTCAAGGGCGCCTGCTTCGCCTGCCACGATGCCGGCATTGCCGGTGCCCCCAAGCGTGGCGACAAGGCCGCCTGGGAACCGCGTATCGCCCAAGGCATTGAAACACTTAAGAAACACGCCATTGCCGGCTTCGCAGGCAAGACCGGTGTGATGCCGCCACGAGGAACTTGCGCCACCTGTAGCGATGAAGAGATCGAAAACGCCATTCACTACATGATCGACAAGCTCTAAGTGTTTGAAAGGGCCGCATTTGCGGCCCTTTCAATCTGATGACTTCCGGCTACTCTTTGTAGGGTAGGCAAACCGGGAGTTACTCATGTCAGCGCAACCAATAGCACCCCATTACTCGACTCCCTTGCTGGCGTTGGTCTCCGCTATTATGGATTTCCCCGCCCCCTCCGCCGCCACTTCCAAAGATTACGACACCCTGATCCAGCAGCTGAACCAGCTCTGTCCGCTGCAGCATTTCGGCATGCTCGGCTTGTCGGAAGCCGGCCTGCAGTGGGTATGCGAATACCAGATCTCCGACAGCTTCAAGTTGCAGCTGGGGCTGGAAGAGTCGCGCATCACCGATCAACTGACCCAGCTCGATGAAGCCGATGGCTGGTGCTCGCTGCCGGTCGAGCATGGTCAGGTCCAGTGGCTGCTGGCCTGCTGCCAGCCCAAGGAGCTGCCAACCCTGCGCCTGTTGCTGGAGTGCCTGGCCAAGCGGTTGAACGAGACCCAGGCAGGCTCCCAGCTGTCGGAGCTGGCCTCACCCCTGATCCGCAAAGACCCTGACTGGCAGAAGAAGATAGAGAGCATCAACCGCATCATCCGGCTGGCCAACACCCTGCCCAGTCAGGCGCTGTTTTCCCAGCTCGAGGCGGTACTGCGCCAGATGCTGGCCATTCAGGACATGCTGCTGGTGCGCATCGACAGCCACCGGCTCGAGAAGATCTATCCGGAGCAACCTCCCCACAGCGACGACTTCATCACCGGGTTGTGCCACAGTACCAACAACATGGAACAGCACAAGGAGCAGCTCTACTGGTACAGCCAACCGCTGCGCCTTCAGCAGCAGTACTTCGCCCACTTTCTCATCAGCCTGCAGCACCCGCTGGAAACCGATGACCGGCTGTTTCTCGACTTCCTGCGCAGCCAGCTCACCCTGCTGCTGGAGCTGAGGCGGATCCGCCAGCAGCTGCACGACATCAACTCGGAAGATTCCATCAACCAGCGCCTGCAGCAGCTGCGTCAGACCAACCTCAGGTTGCAAAAGCAGCTCAAGCAGCATCAGGAGCTGGAACGCCGACTGCAGTTTGACGCCCTGCACGATCCGCTGACCCAGCTGCCCAACCGGGCCCTGCTGATGAATCACCTCAATCATGCCATGACCCACTTTCACCGCTACAAGTCGCCGGGTTTTTCGCTGATCTTCATCGATGTGGACCACTTCAAGCAGGTCAACGACACCCTGGGCCACAGCGCCGGCGACCAACTGCTCAAGGAGATGAGCCGCCGCCTACAGACCTGCATTCGGCAAAACGACATGGTAGCCAGGTTGGGCGGGGATGAATTCGTCATCTATCTGGACAACAGCAAGACCGAGGAGGATATCAGCCCGGTTCTCAACCGCATCATCAGCCGCCTCTCCTACCCTTTTCGACTGATGGGCAACGAGCTGGGCATCACGGTCAGTCTGGGGGTGGCCAGCGTATCGGAACAGACCTCCGACATCAGCCAGCTGCTCCATCAGGCCGACTTGGCCATGTACCAGGCCAAACGCAACGGCCGCAGTCGCATCGTCAGCTATTCGGAAGAGTGCTCGGTCCAGACCTGGGCCTCGCCGGAAGAGATGCTGGCAAGAGCGCTGCGTGAAGGGCGCATCGTCCCCTATTTTCAGCCGGTGATCCGGCTCAAGGACAGCCGGCTAACCGGGCTGGAGGTGATGGCCCGCTGGATCACCGAAGAGGGGGTACTCAAGGATGCGTTCGACTTTATCCCGCTGGCGGAGCAGTGCGGTCTGATTCAGGAGCTGGACTACCAGATCCTGAGCCACACCTGCCAACAATTGAAGGAGTGGCTGCCGCTGTCAGGCCAGAGCAAGTTCAAGGTGGCCATCAACTTGTCCGGCAAGCATCTGGTCAGCCATGAACAGATCATGAAGTTGGTTGAAATCATCGAATCCGAGGGGATAGCCCCCGGCTATCTGATCTTCGAGTTCAACGAGCGGGAGCTGTCACGGCAGGACTCCGATGCCCTCACCTCGTTGCACGAACTGAGAGCCAAGGGTATCCAGATCAGTCTGGATGACTTTGGGACCGGGTTTTCTTCCCTCAACGCCCTGTTCCACTTCCCGGTGGACTACATCAAGGTGGATGACAGCTTCACTCATCGCATGCTGCAGTCACCCAAGGATCTCGCCCTCATCCGTGCCATGCGCGACATCTGCCAGGATCTGGACTTCACCCTGGTGGTGGAGGGCATCGAAAACCAGCAACAGCTACAGAAACTGATCGATCTCGGTTGTCTGATGGGCCAAGGGCGCTATATCTCGCCGCCCATGCCCGGAGCCGATATCACCCCCCTGCTCACCCAGACCAAGAACGAGCGCGGCTAACCACCACTCAATCCTTCTTGAACAGCGCTCTCAGGTTGGCGACCCCGACCTGCCCCTTCTGCTGACGTTCCTCGGCCGTCACCTTCTTCTGGTTTTCCCACTCCAGATCGTCCTGAGGCAGTTCCAGCAGGAAGCGGCTCGGCTCCGGCCGCACCGACTCGCCGTACTGGCGCCGCTCCTTGCAGAGGGTAAAAGTCAGTTCGGTCTGGGCCCGGGTGATGCCCACATAGGCTAGGCGCCGCTCCTCCTCCACGTTGTCTTCATCGATGCTGGTCTGATGGGGCAGCAAGCCCTCCTCCATGCCCACCATGTAGACATAGGGAAACTCCAGCCCCTTGGAGGCGTGCAGGGTCATCAGCTGCACCTGATCAGCCTCGTCCTCTCCCTCGTTGCGCTCCATCATGTCACGCAGGGTGAGCCGGGTAACCACCTGAGCCAGAGTCATTGCTTCCTCCAGCTCATCCCCCTCCAGCATCTCGGTGATCCAGCGGTAAAGGGTGGAGACGTTCTGCATCCGCATCTCTGCCGCCTTCGGGCTGGGAGAGGTCTCGTAGAGCCACTCCTCGTAGTGGATCTCCTTGATCATGTCCCGCACCGCCTCCACCGGATTGCCGCGCAGCGCCTGATCGCCGAGCCGCACCAGCCAGTTGGTGAAGGCCTGCAGGGCGGATAGACCACGCCCGGAGAGGTGTTGCTCCAGCCCCAGCTCGAAGCTGGCGGCAAACAGGCTCTTGCCACGCTGGTTGGCATACTGGCCCAGTTTTTCGAGGGTGGTGGGGCCTATCTCCCGGCGCGGCAGGTTGACCACCCGCAGGAAGGCAGTGTCCTCGTCCGGGTTCACCAGCAGCTTGAGGTAAGCCATGATGTCCTTGATCTCGGTGCGGGAGAAAAACGAGGTGCCGCCGGAGATACGGTAGGGAATGCGGTTGGTCATCAGCGCCTTCTCGAAGATGCGCGACTGATGGTTGCCCCGATAGAGGATGGCGTAGTCTTTGAACCGGGTGCGGTTCATGAACTTGTGGCCCATCAGCTCGGCGGCGATACGCTCCGCCTCGTGCTCCTCATTCTTGGCAAACAGCACCTTGAGCTTCACCCCTTCATCGAGCTCGGAGAAGAGCGCCTTGTCATAGACGTGGGGGTTGTTGGCGATCAGGATGTTGGCGCACTTGAGGATCCGCTTCTTGGAACGGTAGTTCTGCTCCAGCTTGATGAGTTTGAGGCTGGGAAAATCCTCGTTCAGCAACACCAGGTTCTGCGGCTTGGCACCGCGCCAGGAGTAGATGGACTGGTCATCGTCCCCCACCACGGTAAAACGGGCCCGCTCGCCGACAATCTGCTTCACCAGCTCGTACTGGCTGGTGTTGGTGTCCTGATATTCGTCGACCAGCAGATAACGGATCTTGTTCTGCCAGCGGGTGCGTACCTCCTCGTTGCTCTTGAGCAACAGGGTCGGCATCACGATGAGATCGTCGAAATCCAGCGCGTTGTAGGCCACCATCTGGCGGTGATAGCGCTCATAGAGCTGGGCCAGCAACACTTCTTCCGGGCCGCGGGCGATGCGCATGGCGCGAGCCGGCAGGATGAGGTCGTTCTTCCAGTTGGAGATCTGGCTGATAAGAGCCGAGAGCTTGTCCTTGTCGTTGTCGAGCTCCGCCTCGGTCAGCTCTTTTAGCAGCGCCAGCTGGTCGGTATCGTCGAACAGGGAGAAGTTGGCCTTGAGGTTCAGGCTCTTGTGCTCGCGGCGGATGATCTCGAGCCCCAGAGTGTGGAAGGTGGAGACCATCAGCCCCCGCGCCTCCTTGCGACCCAGGGTCTGGCCGACCCGTTCTTTCATCTCCCGCGCGGCCTTGTTGGTGAAGGTGACGGCGGCGATGTTGCGCGCGTTGTAGCCGCACTGCTGTACCAGATAGGCAATCTTGTTGGTGATGACGCGGGTCTTGCCCGATCCGGCACCCGCCAGCACCAGGCAAGGGCCGGAGACAAACTTGACCGCTTCGTTCTGATTGGGGTTGAGCTTCATGGGCCGGATCTCTTGGCTTATGATGAGGGGTGGCATTGTAACAGAGATCCCGCAGGCAGCCGAAACCGCAGGCAATATACCGCCACTGCGCCTTGTGTTTGACCGCCATTTTCCGGATCATGGCCGACTTTTCCAGATGATATGAGGGGAGCATGAACCAGCAACAGCACGCCCGGCTGCGCAGCCAGTTTCCGGCCTTGGCACAAGAGGTCAACGGCCACCCTCTGGTCTATCTGGATAACGCCGCCACTACCCAGAAACCCCAGGTGGTGCTGGATGCGATCGCGCACTACTATCGGGCCGACAACGCCAACGTGCACCGCGCCGCCCATGCCCTGAGCGGCCGCGCCACCCGAGCCTTCGAGGCCGCCCGCGAGACGGTTGCCCGCTTTATCAATGCGCCTCACAGTCGCGAGGTGATCTGGACCCGTGGCACTACTGAGGCGATCAATCTGGTGGCCCAGAGCTGGGGCATGAGCGAGCTCAAGGCGGGAGACGAGATAATGCTCAGCACCCTGGAGCACCACGCCAACATCGTCCCCTGGCAGCTGATTGCCCAGCGTACCGGCGCCATGATCCGGGTCATCCCCCTCGATGAGCGGGGCGATCTCGATCTGGCGGCCTATCGCGCCATGCTGGGGCCACGCACCCGGCTGGTGAGCGTGGCCCACGTCTCCAATGCCCTGGGTACCGTCAATCCGGTCAAAGAGATAGTGGCTGCCGCCAAGGCGGTCGGGGCTCTGACCCTGATCGACGGCGCCCAGGCGGTGGCTCATCTCAAGGTGGATGTACAGGCCATCGGCTGCGACTTCTACGCCTTCTCCGGCCACAAGCTCTATGGCCCGACCGGGATCGGCGTGCTGTGGGGGCGCACCGAGCTGCTGGAGCGGATGCCGCCCTGGCAAGCGGGGGGCGAGATGATCGACAGAGTCAGCTTCGCCGGCACCACCTTCAACTCCCTGCCCTTCAAGTTTGAAGCCGGCACCCCTCATATTGCCGGTGCCATCGGTCTCGCCGCTGCCGTCGACTTTGTGATGGAGCAGGACAGGGGTTCATTGGCCAGCCATGAAGCCGCGCTGACCGACTATCTGGTTGCCGGACTGCAACAGGTGCCGGGGCTGCATCTGGTCGGCGAACCCGGCCAGCGCGCCGGCGCCGTCTCCTTCCTGCTGGAGGATATCCACCCGCAGGACGCCGCCACCCTGCTCGACATGCAGGGGATCGCGCTGCGGGTCGGCCATCACTGCGCCATGCCGCTGATGGAATCGCTCGGTATCGGTGGCACCCTGCGCGCCTCGCTGGCCTGCTACAACAATCGGGACGATGTCGACGCCCTGCTGGCCGCCCTGCACAAACTCAGTGACTTCTTCTAAGGCAGACAATCCAATGAACAGCCTCGCAACCTACACCCGGATAGGCGTGGAGCCCGACGCAAATAGCATTCGTCAGCAGTTTGCGGCAGCAAACGGTTGGGAAAACCAGTACCGGCTCATCATCCAGCTCGGCAAACAGCTGCCTGCCCTGCCCGGCGAATGGCAGCAGGAGGCATTTCGCCTCAAGGCGTGTGAAAGCCAGGCCTGGCTGAAGGGGGAGAAAGGCGAGGATGGTAACTGGCACTTTGCCTGCGACTCCGATGCCCGCATCGTGCGCGGCCTTATCGTCATCGTGCTGGCGGCGCTCAACCACCAATCTGCAGCGGCGATCCACTCCTTCGACATGGAGGGCTATTTCAGTGAACTGGGACTTGAGAAACACTTGAGCCCGTCGCGAGGCAACGGGCTCAGAGCTATCGTGTTGGCAATCCGGGAGCAGGCAGTCTAACCCGCCTTGTTCGGTGGTCGATTAGGCTTCGCCAATCGACCCTGCTTCTTCATTCCCGGCCTCTTTCTCGGCACGGGCGCCCCGCTCGGCAATCTTCTTCAATACCCGGGACGCGGCAACCAAGCCAAAAGTAGCCGTCACCGGCGTCACGGCGCCGAAGCCGGAGGCGCAATCCATCTTCATATTGCCGTCGCTGGCCGCCTTGGCCTGGCAGGTGCCGCCATTGCCATCCGGATAACTCAGCTGCTCGGTTGAGAAGACACACTCCACCCCGAACTTGCGCGCCGGATTCTTGCTGAAGTTGTGCAGCCGGCGCAGGTCGGAGCGCACCTTGGCGGCCAGCGGATCCTGAATGGTCTTGGCCAGATCGGCCACGGTGATCTGGGTCGGGTCCATCTGCCCGCCGGCACCACCCGCCACGATCACCGGAATCTTGTTGCGCTTGCAGAAGGCAATCAACGCCACCTTGGCCTTGACCGAGTCGATGGCATCCACCACATAGTCAAACTCCCGCTTGATATACTCGGCCAGGTTGCCGGCGGTGACGAAGTCATCCACCTCGATCACCTCGCAATCCGGATTGATTGCACGGATGCGCTCGGCCATCACCTCCGTCTTGAGACGGCCAACCGTGCCCTGCATGGCGTGGATCTGGCGATTGGTGTTGGTGATACAGATATCATCCATATCGATCAGGGTGATCTGGTTGATGCCGGCCCGAGCCAGCGCCTCGGCCGCCCAGGAACCGACGCCACCTATCCCGACCACACAGACTTTCGCCTGGCTGAAGGAGCGCAGCGCACTCTGACCATAAAGACGGGCAATGCCCCCGAATCGCTGTAGATACTCTGCTTTCATAACACCACCTTGCTTGAGGGCGGCCATTATAGCGGCAACCTCTCTCAGGGGCGATAATCGGATGATGGCGGTGTTGAGGTGAGGGAAAAGGAGTGCGGTGTCGTAAACGAAAAAAAGCCCAGTCTTTCGACTGGGCTTCTTGTTAGTGGCGGAGCGGACGGGACTCGAACCCGCGACCCCCGGCGT
>NZ_JAPDCM010000009.1:230259-239831 GCF_027706125.1 Aeromonas sp. Y318-1 | reverse complement strand
CTCGGGGGAATCGGAGAGATCCACCGTCTGGCCATCGTCACGCGGAAACAGCCAGCTCAGGGCATTGGCGGCATCACTGGATCCATCAGGCTCAGGCTGTTGGTCTTGTTGCACCATTTGCCAGAACTGTGCTTCCCGCTCGGTGAGATCCTGGATCTTCTCCTCATCGCGCTCGATGCGGTAAATCCGGAAATCCTGGCCGCCGATGAGCACTGCCACTTCGGCCCAGGCATGGCCGGTGACGGCCAGTTGATGCAGCACCTGACACTGGTAAGCCACCGGCACCCCTTCCTCCCACTGTGGGGCGCTGTGATAGCTGGCGGTCTTGATCTCCAGAATGCCCGGCCCATCGGGATGGCCGATTACCTCCCGGTCGAGGTTGGCGAGCATGAAGGGTTGCTCGGGGTGCTGCAGTACCGCATTGACCCGGCGCACCTTATAGCCGGTGCGTTTGGCGTAGACCTGCGCCAGCACCGGTTCCAGCTCAATGCCCCACAGCACCGCTTCCTTGTGGGAAATATCTTCCGGTTCCTTGCGGCCGGTTTTCTCCAGCCACAGGCTGAGCGGGCATTTGTAGGGGGAGAGCCCCACTGCCACGGCGGCATCGGAGGAGCCAATGCCGAGTTTGCGGATAGCGAGCCACTGCTCGCGGGTTAACTGGGTCGTGGAGGCCAGCCGCAGGGCTTGGCCGTATTTGGTTTTTGCTTTCATGACGACTCCTTGTTAACGGCATAAACGCCTACGCCCGGATTGGCTTGCGCCAATCCGGGTGAGGTCGTTATGCGGTTTGAATGGGGAAACGGAATTACTGCAGTAGGGTGAGAGCTTGATTCAAGGCTTGGGATTTGAGTTGGGCGCCCTGACCAAACCAGGCGGAATCGAGCCGGTGATCTTGGCTGCGAGCACGGCGGTGGTGATCCACGTATTCGGTGACCGCATTGACCAGCCCCCAGGCGGTATTGCGGGAACTGGCAAGCTCTGAGCCCATAGCTGCGCCCTGATAGAGCTCATGCAGTCGTTGTATCGGCTTGGTGAGAATGATGTTCTCCTCATCGAGCGGTTGCGCCAACAGATCGCTGAAAAAGCGCAGCGCCTCTTCGGGGGCGACGGGCCGCTGTGCCAGCGCCTTGGTCTGCGTCTTGAACTCATCCCAATGAGAGAGCCCCAGTCCAAGCGACTCTTTTACGGCAGCGGCATCGAACTGAGTGGAGTGGGGCACCTTGATGGCACCAGTAGCGCCGCGCAGTGCCATCTGCAGGGTGTTGTTGCAAACCACCCGCAAAGAGGTGAACTGCGCCGTGGTGCAGAGTGTGCCGTCGCAACTGGTCGCCAGTAGCAGATAGGACTTTACCAAGTCATTGCCTTTGAGTTTTAGATCCTGGCCGGTCTTAGCCAGTGCCCACAGTTTGCGACCACCTTTGAGCGAGCCTGCTGTTTCCAACTCAAAGCCACCGGCTTCCACCAGATCTTGATAGAAGTGCAGCACCTCGTGAGGCTGTACCACGTTGTAGCGGCTTGAGACCACTGACAGAGGGGCAAGGGTATCGGAGCGATAAAGTACCTTGCTGTCGCTGTAGGGGCGGATATGTAGTGCATCGGAGGCGACGTTAAACATCACATCGCTCTGCTCGATGGTCCAATTCATCCCGGCTGCTTGCAGCCAGATATCGAGAGATTGCTGTGGGGGCAAGACATTGCCAAGGCCATGCCAAGGGGTTTGGCCAGTGTAGGCCATGGTGTCAATCAGGTGAGCCATATCTCCTCCAGGAATAGTGAAATGCAGACATCAGCCTGCTAACTCATGGAGGTGATGTAGGTTTGAAAGTTTATTGAATAGGATGTAGTCGTGTTTTTATTTGTGTGTGCTGTTAAGCAGCGTACAGGTTGTTATGTTTGGACAATGCCCTTCATTGGAGATGTGGGTGCAGGATTGGTAAAAGAGGCTCAATCATGAAGGGTGTTTATAGCGTAGGTTAAAGCGTAGGTAGACAAATAAATTTCAAAAAAACACATTAAAATCAACATGTAAACACCCTTGCATCATGGGCGTGTGGGCGCTGAGATTGGCGCCAGACGCGGTGCCGGTAGCTTGGTGTTGTGCGGTCATGTGCGATTCCAGAAGGGGCCTCTGCGGGCCAGTGTCTGCGGTGATGAGCCTTGAACTTGATGGCGCCATTCTACACATAAGCAGCGCGGCGGGGGAGGTCGGGTTCCGGGGTTGTCTCTGGCTGAGTGGGTCTTGGTGCTGCACATCGATGTCGGTGGGGTCTGCCCGGCGGTTGCGGGCGGCAGTGACGGGATCGCATAATGTGCCTCTTCAACGAATCAGCAGGAGCCGTGATGAAACTGGACGCAGAGATAGAGCACCTCGCCATCGAGCTGGGCCGAGCCCTCGTTCAGCGTGGTTGGCTGGCTGCGACCGCCGAATCCTGCACCGGTGGCGGGGTGGCGACTGCCATCACCGACATCGCGGGCAGCTCAGGCTGGTTCGATCGCGGTTTTGTCACCTACACCAACGAAGCCAAGCAGCAGATGCTGGGGGTGAGCGGCGAGAGCCTTGAACAGCACGGCGCAGTGAGCGAAGCCGTGGTGCTGGAGATGGCCCGCGGTGCGCTGGCCCACTCATCTGCCGCCATCAGTGTCGCCATCAGTGGCATCGCCGGCCCTGGCGGCGCCACACCGGGCAAACCGGTCGGCACCGTCTGGTTCGCCTGGGCGGACCGATCTGGCCGTCATCATTCCCTGCTGGCCCGTTTCGACGGGGATCGCCGGCAGGTGCGCCAGCAGGCGGTGAGACAGGCCTTGTCGGGTCTGTTGGCCCTGCTCAGATAAATTGGGCTTGATACTGTATGAATAGACAGTATACTTAGCCCAACTTCATTTTTACTCACGATTTCCAGCGGAGATTGGCATGGATCAGAACAAACAGAAGGCACTGGCGGCTGCGCTGGGTCAAATCGAAAAGCAGTTTGGCAAAGGCTCCATCATGCGTCTGGGCGACAGCAAGACCATGGATATCGAAGCCATCTCCACCGGCTCCCTCTCTCTGGACGTGGCGCTGGGCATCGGTGGCCTGCCGTGCGGTCGTATCGTCGAGATCTATGGCCCGGAATCTTCCGGTAAAACCACGCTGACCCTGCAGGTGATCGCCGAAGCGCAGAAGAAGGGCAAGACCTGTGCCTTCGTCGATGCGGAGCACGCGCTGGATCCCATCTATGCCGCCAAGCTGGGCGTCAACGTCGACGACCTGCTGATCTCCCAGCCGGATACCGGTGAACAGGCGCTGGAAATCTGCGACATGCTGGTGCGCTCCAACGCCGTTGACGTCATCATCGTCGACTCTGTGGCAGCCCTGACCCCGAAAGCGGAAATCGAAGGCGAGATGGGGGATTCCCACGTCGGCCTGCAGGCCCGTCTGATGTCCCAGGCGCTGCGTAAACTGACCGCCAATATCAAGAATGCCAACTGCCTGTGCATCTTCATCAACCAGATCCGGATGAAGATTGGTGTCATGTTCGGCAGCCCGGAGACCACCACGGGTGGTAACGCGCTCAAGTTCTACGCTTCCGTTCGTCTGGATATCCGTCGTATCGGCGCCATCAAGGAAGGTGACGAAGTGGTCGGTAACGAGACACGCGTCAAAGTGGTCAAGAACAAGGTGGCCCCGCCCTTCAAGCAGGCCGAGTTCCAGATTTTCTATGGCGCTGGCATCTCCAAAGAGGGTGAGCTGGTGGACCTGGGCGTCAAGCACAAGCTGATCGACAAGGCCGGTGCCTGGTACAGCTACAACGGTGAGAAGATCGGTCAGGGCAAGGCCAACGTCATGAAGCTGTTCGCCGAGAACAAGGCGATGGCTGGTGAAGTGGAAGCCCGCCTGCGCGAGCTGCTGCTCTCCGGTGCCGTACCTGTCGATGACAAGGCTGCACCGGTTGAGGCAGAAGAGTTCGATGCCGAAAGCGAACAAGAGTTCGAATAAGGAACAAAGGAAGGCCGGGTAGATACCCGGCCTTGTTATTTATGGTTGATGAATCTGCTGACAAACCGGTCGAACTTACCTTTGAAGAGCAACTGGCGGCGGCCCGCGCCTTTGCCATGCGCAGTCTTGCTCGCCGCGAAAGCGCCGAGTCCGAGCTGGCCAGACGGCTGCGCCAGCAGGGCTATCAGGAAGAGGTGATCGAGGCGGTCGTCGATTATTGCCGGGGTTATAACTGGGTCAACGACGAGCGCTATGGCGCCATGGCGGTAAGAGCCGGGGCGGCCAAGGGGCACGGTCCCATCAAGATCCGTTTCGAGCTGCGCCGCAAGGGGCTGGATGACAACCAGCTTGACGCCGCTTTCGAGCAACCGGAGCTGGACTGGTTTGAACTGGCCCTGGCGCTGTTGGAGCGGCGAGCCAACGTGGCCGACCTTGCCGATTTCAAGCTGCGGATGAAGTGGCTCAAATACCTGCTGGGACGCGGTTTTACCCAGGAACAGGCCCGTTATGCCATCTCGGCCCTGCAGGAGCGTGAGCCGTAACCACACTAGTCCTGCTTTCCTGCTTTCCTGCTTTCCTGCTTTCCTGCTTTCCTGCAAGCCGTCGCAGACTGTTGATGGCCTGCAGGGTTGATGGTGGTGCGCTTGCCACCTAGCTTCAACACCCAGCCCCCAGCACCCAAGATTGTCATGGCGCAGTTCTGCATTTCACAGGATGTCTTTTGCTCGGGTTGTCCGTATCGTCTTTCCCGTCGCCACCATGGACATGATTGCATGTCCTTTGCCGCGGGTGTCTGTGGATTCAGCAACTTGCATCCTGGTGGCGGACGCGGTGGGAGGCTCCTCGGCAGCAGGCCGATTTTCCGCTGCCATCGGCCAGAACCATGGCTGAAAACGCCCCGGTTTGTCTCCCTTTTCTCCCAGCCCCCATTTATGCGCGCTTTTTCACCCGTGGCGGCCCTGTCCGTTTTACTTTACCCCGCAGAAAACTTACATTAATGCGGTTAAAAGTCCGTATTCGAATCAAGCAGGATTTTCCATGTATATGTCCACGTCAGAGATTCGCACCGCGTTTCTCGAGTATTTCCGTTCCCAGGGGCACCAGGTTGTCTCCTCCAGCTCGCTGGTACCGCATAACGACCCGACCCTGTTGTTTACCAACGCGGGTATGAACCAGTTCAAGGACGTGTTCCTTGGCGCAGACAAGCGTGCCTACAATCGCGCGACGACTTCTCAGCGTTGCGTGCGTGCCGGTGGTAAGCACAACGATCTGGAAAACGTCGGCTATACCGCTCGTCACCACACCTTCTTCGAAATGCTGGGCAACTTCAGCTTCGGCGACTACTTCAAGCAGGACGCCATCAAGTTTGCATGGGGTTTCCTGACCGAGGTGCTGCAACTGCCGAAAGAGCGCCTGCTGGTGACCGTCTACGCGACTGACGATGAAGCTTTCGACATCTGGGAAAAAGAGGTCGGTGTGCCGGCCGATCGCATCGTGCGCATCGGTGACAACAAGGGTGCACCGTACGCTTCCGACAACTTCTGGGCGATGGGCGATACCGGCCCGTGCGGCCCCTGCACCGAGATCTTCTACGACCACGGCGATCACATATGGGGCGGCCGTCCCGGCTCACCGGAAGAGGATGGCGACCGTTTCATCGAGATCTGGAACGTGGTGTTCATGCAGTTCAACCGTCAGGCTGACGGCACCATGGAGCCGCTGCCCCGTCCGTCCGTGGATACCGGAATGGGTCTGGAGCGTATCTCCGCCATCATGCAGGGTGTGCACTCCAACTACGAAATTGACATCTTCCAGGCGCTGATCAAGAAAGCGGCCGAGATTGTCGGCACCACCGATCTGAGCAACCAGTCCCTGCGCGTTATCGCCGACCACATCCGCTCCTGCGCCTTCCTGGTGGCAGATGGCGTGATGCCGTCCAACGAAGGTCGCGGCTACGTGCTGCGTCGCATCATCCGCCGCGCCGTGCGTCACGGTCGCAAGCTGGGTGCCACCGAGGTGTTCTTCTACAAACTGGCTGCCGAGCTGGCGGCACAGATGAAGGATGTCGCCGCCGAGCTGATCGCCCAGCTGCCGCTGGTCGAGCGCGTGCTGCGCATCGAAGAGGAGCAGTTTGTCCGCACTCTGGACAGAGGCCTGCTGCTGCTGGAAGACGTGCTGGCTAATCTCGGCGATGCCAAGGTCATTCCGGGCGAGGTGGTGTTCAAGCTGTATGACACTTACGGCTTCCCGGCCGACCTGACTGCCGACGTGGTGCGCGAGCGCGAGATCGGCATCGACGAAGAGGGCTTCAAGGCCGAGATGGAGAAGCAGCGTGCTCGCGCCAAGGAGGCTTCCAGCTTCGGCGTGAACTACAACGAGATGCTCAAGCTCGACTTCGAGACCCCCTTCACCGGTTACAAGACCCTGACCGAGCGCACCCGTGTGGTCGGCATCTACAAGGGAGTGGACGAGGTGAGCGGTCTCATCGCCGGTGACGAAGCTGTCATCGTGCTGGAGCAGACCCCCTTCTACGCCGAGTCCGGCGGCCAGATCGGCGACAGCGGTACCCTGAAAGTGGACGACGGCATCTTTGCCGTGACCGATACCGTCAAAGCGGGCAAGGCGATCATCCACAAGGGCTACATGGAGCTGGGCACCCTGGAGAAAGGGGCCGAGGTCGAAGCCGTGGTCGATGGCGAGCGTCGTCAGGCCATCGCTCTGAACCACTCCGTGACCCACCTGCTGCACGCAGCCCTGCGTCAGGCGCTGGGTGAGCATGTGACCCAGAAAGGCTCTCTGGTGGGTGCCGAGCGCATGCGCTTTGACTTCTCCCACTTCGAGGGGATGACCATGGCGACCATTCGCCGGGTCGAGGAGCTGGTCAACAACCAGATCCGCGCCAACCACGAAATCACCACCCAGCTGATGGATCTGGAAGCCGCCAAGTCGGCCGGTGCCATGGCGCTGTTTGGCGAGAAATACGAAGACGACGTGCGCGTGGTGCGCATGGGCGACTACTCCACCGAGCTGTGCGGCGGTACTCACGCCAAGCGCACCGGTGACATCGGCTTCTTCAAGATCATCGCCGAGAGCGGCATCGCCGCCGGTGTGCGCCGTATCGAAGCGGTGACCGGCAAGGCCGCCATCGACTTCATGCATCAGGTCGGCGAGCAGATCGAAGAAGCTGCCGCCCTGGTGAAAGGCGACCAGTTCTGCATCGCCGACAAAGTACGTCAGGTACTGGACAAGGCCAAGATGATGGAGCGCGAGCTGGAGCAGCTCAAGGCCAAGCTGGCCGCCCAGGCCGGTAACGACCTGCTGGGTCAGGTCATCGAGATCAAGGGTCAGAAGGTGCTGGTTGCAGCGCTGGAAGGGGCCGATCCGAAATCCCTGCGCGGCATGCTGGACGAACTGAAGAACCAGATGAAGTCCGGTGTCGTGCTGCTGGCCACCAGCGGCGAGGGCAAGGTCAACCTGATCGCGGGCGTCACCAACGACCTGACCGGCAAGGTCAAGGCCGGTGAGCTGGTCAATCTGGTCGCCCAGCAGGTGGGCGGCAAGGGCGGCGGTCGTCCCGACATGGCCCAGGCGGGTGGTACCCAGCCCGAGGCGGTGCCGGCAGCCCTGCAATCCGTACACTCCTGGCTGGAAGAGCGCCTGTAATCGGGCGAGGTGATCTGTGGCACTCTATGTACAGAAGTACGGCGGCACCTCGGTCGGCACGCTGGAGCGGATCGAGGCGGTAGCTGAGCGGGTCGAGCAGACCCGCGCCCAGGGACATGACGTGGTGGTGGTGGTCTCCGCCATGTCGGGCGAAACCAACCGGTTGCTGGGCATGGCCCAGCAGCTGGATCCTGATGCCAACCGGCGCGAGATGGATGTGCTGGTCTCCACCGGTGAACAGGTCACCATAGCGCTGCTGGCGATCGCGTTGAACAAACGTGGTTGTCCTGCGGTCTCAATGACCGGCGATCAGGTTCGCATTCATACCGATTCCGCCTATGGCAAGGCGCGCATCACCCACATCGACACCGAGCAGGTTCAGGCTGAACTGGGCGCGGGCAAGGTGGTAGTGATCGCCGGCTTCCAGGGCCGTGACGAGCACAATGCCATCACGACGCTGGGGCGCGGTGGCTCTGACACCACGGCGGTTGCCGTGGCGGCGGCCATCAAGGCCGATGAATGCCAGATCTTTACCGATGTGGATGGGGTCTATACCACGGATCCGCGCATCGAGCCCAAGGCGCGCCGTCTCGATACCATCACCTTCGAGGAGATGCTGGAGATGGCCAGTCTCGGCGCCAAGGTGCTGCAGATCCGTTCGGTGGAGTTCGCGGGCAAGTACCGCGTACCGCTGCGGGTGCTGTCGAGCTTTGTCGATGGAGAGGGAACCTTAATCACATATGGAGGTGAGAGGATGGAAGCTCCCCTGGTATCCGGGATAGCGTTCAATCGCAACGAGGCGAGCCTGACCATTCTGGGTGTGCCGGACAGGCCCACCGTGGCCGCGCAGATCCTGAATCCGATCAGCGACGCCAACATTGATGTCGACATGATAGTGCAGAACACGCTGGGCGATGGGACCGCCGACTTCACCTTCACGGTGAATCGCGATGACTATCGCCGGGCGCGCGCCCTGCTGGAGGAGACCGCCAGCGAGCTGGGGGCCGCCTGTGTGCAGGGCAACGGTGAGATCGCCAAGGTTTCCATCGTCGGAGTCGGGATGTGGAACCATCCTGGCGTCGCCCGCACCATGTTCAAGGTATTGGGCGAGGAGGGGATCAACATGCAGTTGATTTCCACCTCTGAAATCAAGATATCCGTGGTGATTGACGAGAAGTACCTGGAGCTGGCAGTGCGTGCCTTGCACTCCGCTTTTGGGCTGGATCAGGAGCCTCATGAGCAGCCCTTGGGAAACAATCCCTGATTGATTTAGTTTCAACCATTTACCATATCGGTATCTTTGTAAGATAATGTCGCATATCGATATAAATACAAAACAGGATACAGGAGCAAGCGAATGCTTATTTTGACTCGTCGTGTAGGGGAAACCCTGATGATTGGTGACGAAGTGACTGTCACCGTACTGGGCGTGAAAGGCAATCAGGTTCGTATCGGTGTGAACGCACCGAAAGAGGTCTCCGTACACCGCGAAGAGATCTACCAGCGCATCCAGGCCGAGAAAGTTCCGGGCCAATCCGGCTTCTAAGCGGCGTTAATGGCTGTGACAAGGCGACACCTCATGTGTCGCCTTTTGTTTTTCCGGGGCGCTGAAAATCGTGCAGCAGGGAGCAAAAGAGCGGGATAAGTGTCGATATTGCTTGAATATTCCACGCTTTGACCAAATGCTGAGCGAACGCGCTTTTTTCTCCAAAAAAGTGTTTGACTAAAAATCCCTGTGAAGTATTATCAGCCCCGCAAACGGAGAGGTGGCCGAGAGGCTGAAGGCGCTCCCCTGCTAAGGGAGTATGCGGCTTATACCCGCATCGGGGGTTCGAATCCCCCCTTCTCCGCCATTTGCGCCCGTAGCTCAGCTGGATAGAGTACCTGGCTACGAACCAGGTGGTCAGAGGTTCGAATCCTCTCGGGCGCACCA